>JASHVU010000673.1 GCA_030044455.1 Acidobacteriaceae bacterium
CTACTCGGCCGGCGAGACCCTTCATCTCGATCCGGTCGGCGGAGGCGGCACCGAATTTGGTCCGTGCTTCGATTGGCTCAGCACGCGCGGAATCCACCCACAGACGCTGGTCTTTCTGACCGACCTCCATGGAGCGTTTCCGGAGTCGGCTCCTGATTACCCCGTTCTCTGGGCCTCGACCGGAGGCCGCCAGGCACCCTTCGGCAGCGTTATCCCGATGCACGCGGCGTAGACATCGCACGGAAAGATCCGCACTTTGGGTCTTGGGTTTCTTGAAGAGAGAAGCGGTGGACGCGCAGCAGAGTTCCGGTTGGCGTTTGAGGTTGACGGATCGCTGAACCGCGGTCGACTTATGAGTAGTAATTCGGTCTCAGAAGTCCGATTTAGTTCATTTCGGGCTCCATTTATCCGCGGACTACCCAGGCGGTGCCAATGCTCCCCAATCGTTGATCGCGCAGAACCAGAGCCAAACCGATATCCGCCTATACGTCGCCGATTATGAGGCACCTATTGAAGTCAATGCGGGCTCGGAATCAACGATTGAAACGGAAACGCCTGACATCAATGAGACGATTCCCGAGGTCCCGGTCACAAATGGAAATAACAGAACTCAACAATGAGGAATAACTGGATGCGAAACGACAGGGGTGAGAAATATGGGTCTTGATTCGACGCGGTTTCGATTGGCGTTCATCCCTCTCCTTTGCATTGCCGGAGGATTCGTACTTTGGGGAGTGATGATACGGCATAGATTAAGGGATGTTTCGGAAAGTGCCGCCTCACATTCAACGGGGGAGGTGCCCAAGGGAATCTCGCCCCCGGCATCCGCAACGCGGGCACTCCAGTTCATTGAGCCAGATATCGAGTTCCAGACATCTGACCGGCTATTCGGAACGAACCCTCGTCTTGCGATTACAATCCCTGTCACTGATCGAGACCAATTATCACCTGTAGGTTGGTATGTATTCAGTAGGGAGGCGTTACTAAGCCTTTAGGTGCTCGAACGTTGCACACCGAGGACTGGGCTTTCTGTACGGACAGGAAGGCAACTACAGCGACGCTGCGATCGAATATCAGAGCTACTTGAGCATGGTGGCCGGGACCAGCGTGGATCACCTTTGCATCGCGTGCCGCCAGGCGGCCGTTCGGAAGCTGTCGGGTGCACCCATGCAATCTCGGTAATCCGGGCGTTAAAAGTCGTAATGATACCTTCTCCGTCGGATGAAACGTGAAGAACGAACTATGACTTTGAAACTTCGCCTTCTCGCCATCCTGTAGCGTGCACGGAAAAGCTCTCGATAAGCAATTCGAACGATTGAGGATTGGTATGTATCTAGACAAGAAGAAGCTCTAGAATGACCGCAGGCTCGCGCAATGGGCCGGCCGCGTACCGTCTCCGGAACGCGGCCGGATGTTTTCCTTTATTTATTGCACGGTGTATTGGATCGTGATCGAGGTCGACATATCCGTCGAGTTGCTCCCCGGCTGAATCAGTGGCAGAGACAGCAGATAGATACCCTTGGGCATCGGCATTGCTGAAAATGTTATTGTTGCCGGCGTCGTCGTCGCGCTCACCTTGGCCACGAGCCAATCCGGCGTTTTGCCAACCTGGAACGGAATGTGGTCCGATGTCCCCTGGGAGCCGCTCAAATGGATTGTCTCTATTGTTCCGGGTGCAAGCTGAACATCGGACAAGTCCGATTCGATTGCATCCGTAACCTTTATTCGGATCGGGACGTCGGCGACGTTCTGAGTTGCGCCTGTAGCCGGGTCGACTTCTTCGATCATGACATTCTCGGTTCGGGTCCCAATTTGGTTAAACGCGCCCTGGATTGGGTCGAGCTCGATCTGGTTGGTCGGCCACGAACCCGACATCACTTGCTTTGCCTGGAACGGGCCAGACGCGCGCACCTCTAACTTGTCGCCATTGCCCCCGCCTACCCAGATTGTCTGCGACGGAGGCGTGTTGCCGATTGCGGTGACGACCGAGATCTGCGATGGCGCCGTAACCAATTGCTTCCCGTAGGTAGCGCTACGGTAGTTCAACCAGATAGCGCCGTTCAGGTTTCCCTGATGAGATTGCGCATAGCGCAAGAGGCTGTTCTGTTCGTATGTGGATTGCGGGAACCAGAAGTGATATTGGCTGCCCAGTTGCTGGCATGCCGCTTCGCCCCCGCTCCACGGTCCGGCAGTCGATGTAGTCGCCCATTCGTAGAGGCCGCTCCCCACATACGCGGGATTCTCCCGCAGGGCGGCACAGGCATAGGGCAAGTTCGTATTGTCTGGCTGGCTCACCCACTGCTGAAGCGATTCGATCAGCGATGCAGGACCTTTGTTGCTGTCGTTGGAAATATAGGACCAACTCGCCGCAAGCGGGCGGGTGTCGTTGGCGGGGCCGCGAAAGTCGACGAGGTTGATTGAAAGTCCGTCCACGGTTACGCCGAAGTGAAATGCATGGTTCAGCGCACCCCAGAAGTCCAGATCGATTACACTGACGCCGCAACGGGCCGCGGTAGTGGTCTGCAGGGTATCCATCAGACCGTCGGCGTTTCCGGCGACAAAATACGGAAACGAGCTTGTCTTCATTACGCTGGTCATGCTGCCGCTGCGATCCTCGCCTGCGTTGCTCCACTGGGTAAGCAGGAGCCCTTGGGAAGTGCCGCCCATGCAACCTGTTGGCGCAAGGTTCAGACCCACGTAGTCCTGGATGACGTTGGCGTTTGTGTCATAACCATCCGGCCAATATCCTTGATCGTTCGGCGAATATCCTTTGTGGGGCCATATATTCTGGGACCTGTTGGTTTTGAGAAAGTCGTTAGCGGAAAAGATGATGGCCTGCTTGCCCAGGGTTCGCATCTGGCGCAGAGTGGGAAAAACCGACGGACCGTTTTCCGTCAGGTAGCCGGGCAAGCCTTCGCTCGGCTTATACAGCACGCCGGAAAGGTATTCATCGATTATGCCGATCTCGAGAGCCTGCTGGCCGGCATCTTTGACGTCGTAGTCGTTCAGGAAAATTGTGATGAACTCGCCGGGATGGGCGTTGAGCCAGTCCGCGATCTCCCGGATTATGTAGATAAAGAGTCGCCCATCGCCGACGAACTGGCAGAATTCGGGTCCGTGGCAGACGCGCAATTGATTGTCGTAGAAATACGGATCGATACGTATGTAGCGCGCCCCCGCATTCAACTGGTCGGAAATCGAGTAGTACTGATCGGCCGCCCACGGGTCGAAGACCGCGGCGAACTGGTCCAGCTCCAGGTTGAATTTCATAGAGGAGTAGTCCTCAATGTAGCCTTCCTGGTAATTCGAATATGAGTTGTGAGTCCCCAACGTATTGACCATGTTAATCGGCACGTCGGCGCCAATCGCCTGTTCCTGTTCGTGCATGACAAATCCCCTCGGATCTTGATTTGCGGAGAAGTTGAAGATATTGCCGAGGGTGTTGCGATTCAAATTGCCGCAGATCAGTTGAGAAGAGCCCGGCGTAGTCAGTGGCGTGAGTCCGTAATCGCAGACCCTTTGCTGGCCCCGGGCATCGGCAACCCAATACTCTGCGTCGCTTGGAGTGCAGACCCGCTGGTTGAACGCACCGCAATTGACGTCGGCCAGTGTTGGCCAGCTCACCGATGTCAGCGCAGGCGCCTGGGCCCCGACGGGCGCGAGGACGAAGATACCTGCCAGCCAGAGAAACAGGCTCCAGAACAATGCTTTGGCGGCAGCGGTGAAAGCCGAAATGGCCATTTTTCTGTTTACAGCGAGAGTGTGGATGCTGAGAGAGTTCATGATCGACCTCCTTGAGATTTTTTGCGACCGTGAAATGTCGCTTTAATGAGGAATGCCCCGTTTCGCTCGACTTCCTATCACGACGCTTCGCGTATTTGCAGATTCCGGGATATAGGCCGATCATCCTGCATCGAAAGCCTGAATCGCGGCCGATGGACTTCCGTACCCACCCGAGCCCGGAAATGCCGCCCTTTTGCTTGACCGCAAACCTTCCAATCAATCGATTTGCTGCCACGGACGTGAGCATTCAAGCAGGCGCAGGCGCGGATTTCCGTTGACACCCCAAT
>JASHVU010000674.1 GCA_030044455.1 Acidobacteriaceae bacterium
GGTGCGGTACTCACGCGGCACCGCAGGGGCGGCAGGATTAACTACGGTTAGCTGAGACTGGGCAAGCGCGCGCGGCGCGGATGCGATGAGTGTGAGGGTGGAGAGCAAACAGACAAAAGTCATGCGTCTGCCTGTGGATGCGGCAGTGAGTGTCATAGGTCGCCTCTCAAGAAAAGAGTGTAGGAAGAATGCGCGCGTTTGTATCCCCGTTTCGCGCTGTGCTCTTCCATACCTACAGACGTCGTGGATTTTTGATCGCTCGAAGAATGTTTGTTGAGCTTGTTGCGTTCAGCTAATTTGCGGCCGGCGTCAGTTCAATATAGTCGAGCGCGGCGGGGTCGGTGTTGTCGGGCGTACCTTCAACGCGCAGCACATCGCCGGGCCTAAGATCGATACCGTGTGCTGTGTAGCGCGTTGAGTTATCGCCGTTCGGCCGGCGCGAGGGTAGCGCGGCGTCCGCGTTCCATGCGGCAACCCGTTTGCCGTTTACTTCAAGCGCGAAGTGCGCCACGCCTCCCTGCAGGTCGAAGTACTGCACAGCGATGTCGAAGCGTCCGGCGATGCCGGTGTAAGTCCACTCAGCGGTGCAGGCCGCAGGGGCTGAAGCCCCGGAATCATGGTGAGGATCTTTCGGCACGACTGAAGTCGCACCCTGACACGTTACAGCTTTGCCGCGCGAGGCGTCTTCCCACGGATTGATGTCGATGACCTTGTAGCCAGTAAGGCGCGCGTCTTCAGCCTCAAGGCGGCCCGGGAAATGACCGGCACGGCCACGCGCGTCGGGGATGCAGCTCTCCTTGAGGAAGTACTGCACGATCGCGTCGCGCCACACGATCGCGTGGCCAACCTGATACTGGAGCCGCGCAAGTTCGTCGGCGTAGAGCGTGGGATCAATTTTGCCCTGGAGCGATTTCCACTCCTCCACCATCTGGCGCACTTCATCAACGCCCTGGTAGTGGCTGTCGTAGACATATTGGATGACGGTCTTGCCGGAGTGCAGCTTGTGGGTCCACGGAACGTGATGGAAGAAAAGAAGCAGCGAATCGGGGCAAGTAGCGAGAGATTCATACATCTTTGCAACTGGAGGCGGATATTGGCCAATGAAACCTGTCCCCGTTGCAACGGTTCGGTCCATGCCGATACCTTGCTGATCGTCGCGATGCCACTGGCCCCAGCCGTTGCGTTCGCTCGATTCGATATTAGGGCCGTAATGGCTGCCGGTAATGTCAGTGAGTGTTTGCGTGCCGAGGAAACCGGTGTAATCGACGTAGGTTTGCCACGAGTGCAACAGGATTTTGTCGACCGTTGCGACGACCTGCGGATCGTTGCTGATGGTCTGCCGCGTCCATTCTTCGGCAATCTGCGCAGCGGTGAGGTTGGGATTCCAGGCGAGGCGGCCGAAGGCGTATAGGTTTGCCATGGCGAGCGGCGCGCCCAGCCAGCCGTCGCGGCCAACGTCGGCCACGCCGATCATTCCACCCAAAGAATGATTGAAAGTTTTGCCCTCGATAATTTCTTTCACCGGCGTCGAGCGGCCGTCCGCGCGCAGATCGAAATCGAGTTTCTCCTTCCACAGTGGCGCGAGATAGACGAGATGGCGCTGCTGGCCGAGATACTCCTGCGTGATCTGCAGCTCCATGGCTTCGTTGGTTTCGTGCAGGCCCGCAAAGAGCGGCGAGACCGGCTCTTCGGCCTGGAAATCAATGGGGCCGTATTTGATTTGGACTATGACGTTCGGAGCAAACTTCCCGTCCAAAGGGTGAAAAATATCGTACGCGGCGCGGGCGCGGTCGGCTTTGAGGTCGTTATAGTCGAGATGATTGTTGTAGACGAAGGCGCGATAGAGGACCACGCCACCGTGGGGCGCAAGTGCCGCAGCCAGCGTGTTAGCCGCGTCGGCCGGATTGCGGCCGTAGGTCGCTGGGCCGGCCTGGCCCTCGGAATCGGCCTTTACCGTAAAGCCTGCGAGGTCGGGAATGAGGGCGTATATCTCGTCAACCTTCGTCTTCCACCACGCTTTCACATCGGGGTCCTGCGGATCGAATGTCTTGAGTCCGCCAATCTTCTGCGGGCTGGCAATGTCGGCGCTGATGGCGAGGCGCACACCCCAGGGGCGCATGGCGCTGGCTATACGGGCAAGGCCTTGAAGCATCTGCGGCTCAAGAAAGGGCGAAGCCCCGTTGACATTGTTTACGTTGCAGCCGTTGATGCCGACGGAGGCGAGAAGACGCGCGTATTGCGCGACGTCAGTCAGGTCGTCGCGCACGTGGCCATCCTCGAAGAAAATGGAGCGACCGGCGTAGCCGCGCTCCACCGTGCCGTTGGCGTTGTCCCACTCGTCAACCCATCGGATGGGCATGGCGGGACGGCTGCGCAAGGGATTGGGATAAGGGCGGCCCTCAAAAGGATTGCTGGTCGCCGGCAAACGGAGAAATGCAAATGTGCCGTAAAGAGCGCCGCGTTCGTCGCCGCCGGCAATCACCAGCAGTTTGTGTGCGCCGGAACCGTTGGAAGAAATCCAATAACTTTCGGGACCGAGGTCCAAGGGCACCGGCACGTGCGGATACGTCTGGTGCACTTCTGCCGCCGTGCCAACAATGGTCTTGCCACCGAGAAATTCGCGAGAACGCGCTGTCAATCCTGAAGATTGAGTGACACCGGCATCAGCAAGGCTACGCTTAAGTTCCTGGACCGCGGATTGTTCCAGGGGCCCATTGCCGAGCGCTTTGATGTTTCGGGGAAAGAAGAGATGCTGTATGCGATTCGAGTAATTGAGCCACGCCGAGGTGTCATTCTGTGCGCGCGCGAGGGCGCCCGACAGTAGCGCGCCCGATACAACAATTGCGATGGTGCTTGTTCTCAATCGGGTCGCATGCACTGTGTTTTTCATCCTTGAATCTCCCGATAACCTTCTACCACTTGAAGGGGCGAATCCGAAGTCTCCTGAAAAACAACTGCAGATCCCTCGACTTCGCTCGGGATGACAACGGTATTTACACGGCTTGCTCGAATTCGACTTTTACCTGCCGCAGCCCGCGGACGGCGTTGCAGAGATAAGCCGCATCGGCGTTGCGAAGATCAATTTCGTTAAGCACTCGCGCATCGATATTGGGGCGTGTTTCGAGAAGATGGCGGCGATAGACGCCGGCGAGAAGTCCACACTCGATTGGCGGTGTGAGCAGCTTACCGTCCTTCTCCACAAACACGTTGCTGATCGCACCCTCAGTGAGCTCGCCATGAATATTGAAGAACAGTACATCGTCGAAGCCGTCGCGCTGAGCTTGCTCGAAAGCGCGAGTATACATCTCGCGTGCCGTGGTTTTGTGGAAGAACATTGGGTCGGCTGGATCGGTGCGATGAGGCGATATGCAGACGCGGACGATGCGATCGGAATCGGCGGGAGTAAGAGCCTGATGTGCGATCTCGGTGCGGCCCTCGCGATCGACGAGCAATCGGACGCGTTGTGCCGAGCCGGCAGCGAATTGTTCCGCGTACTGGAGCAGCGCGGCG
>JASHVU010000675.1 GCA_030044455.1 Acidobacteriaceae bacterium
AGCCTCTATCAGCAGGCAAGATTCCTTGAAGATCATCTGGAGTATGACTGTCTCGGCAATCACCTGCTCGCCAACGGGAAGGCGCTTCTCTTTGCCGGATTGTTTTTCAGTGGCGAAGTCGGAAGTCGATGGCATGAAAAGGGGCAACGAATTCTGTGGCATGGATTGCGTGAGCAGGTCCTCTATGATGGAGGCCACGAAGAGCGCAGCCCAATGTACCACACCATTGTGTTGCAGGATTATCTCGAGGTGGTACTGGCTGAGCAATTGAACAAGCAAAGCGTTCCTGTCTGGGTGCAGGAACGGCTGATTCAAATGGCAGACTTTCTTGATGGAATTCTGCATCCTGATGGAGAAATCCCTCTCTTCGGCGATTCTGCCTTCGGAATTGCACGACGTCCCCGAGATGTTCTTGCCGCATGCGAACAATTGCTCGGTACACCGCGCAGATGGAGGAACGCAAAGCCGGACAGTTATTCTGCTCTTCTTGCTTGCCCTGAGCAATCCAATTCAAGTCAGGCCGATCCGCCGCGTGTTACCTCCCACTCTTGGCCGGCTACCGGCTACGCCAAGCTTCAAGGCGCGCAACCAGGTGACCGGTTGATTGTAGATACAAAACCGCTGGGGCCGTCACATCTACCGGCTCACGGTCACTGCAGTCTCTTCAGTTACGAGTTATCACTTGAAGGCAAGCGGATCATTGTGGATTCGGGGGTGGAGGAATATGAGGCGGGTCCCTGGAGAGATTTCTGGCGAAGCACTCGGGCCCATAACACCCTCACGGTCGACGGCGCCGAACAGAATGAGGTGTGGGCGTCGTTTCGTGCCGGCCGCAGAGTCGCGTTGCAGCAATGTGCATTCGCTGAGAACGACTGCGGCGCTGTCTTTGTCGGCATGCATCGCGGCTTTGCAACTCAAGAATCCCGCACTCCGCACCGTAGAATTATTGCCGGCCTCAGCGAAGGCATCTGGCTTGTATTCGACCAGGTATTCGGCCATGGGAACCACCGCATCGACAACTATGTTCATTTTCACCCGCAGGCCTGGTGCAGCATCTCTGGCTACGGAGTAGAGTTCGGGCGCGATGAAACCCGCGCCCGCATTTACCCTATGAAGAACGCTCAAGCACCCCCGGTTGCGATGTCGTCGGTGAAAGGTTCAACAAATCCAATTCAGGGCTGGTATGCTCCTGAGTTTGGCAAGCGTGAACCGAACCACGTTCTCTGTCTGTCTGCCGAAGCAGAACTGCCTTGGCAGTCGGGTTATCTAATCGCTCCCGATGGATTCGATATCAGCGCCTGGAATATCGAATTCGAGGAAAGGCAAAATAAGGTCGTTACTGTCGCAATCTCGATCGAAGCGAAAACCGGCAAGATTGAAAAGCAATTTCGAGTTTCTCTGCTTTAGCGAACTCCATTCTGCCGGCACCTGGCAAGTGCCTCGGAGATCGCTCTGAATTTGACGAAAAACTGGCAACAAGAAAGCCTTGAGGGAATATGAAGATCGCCGTTTTTGGCATGGGATATGTCGGTACAACAGCCGCAGGCTGTCTGGCGCATGTCGGCCACGAGGTCCTGGGTGTCGATACCAGCGAAGAGAAGGTTGGCAAAATCGCTTCCGGAGAATCACCGATTGCAGAACCGGGCCTGGGAGATTTGGTTCGCTCCGCTGTCGACAATAAGCGACTCCGCGCCACAATCAACATTGCCGCCTCGGAGCTGGATTCCACTTCCGTCGCGATTGTCTGTGTGGGAACTCCGAGCGCACCTGACGGCTCCCATAACATGGGGTTTATTGCCGAGGTGTCGCGTCAGATAGCATCTCTGATCAATCCCAGCCGGAAGGACCGTTTGACCGTGGTTTACCGTTCCACGTTCCGTCCGGGGACGATGGACGAACTCGTGCTGCCCATCTTTAAACAATCCGTTGGCGACGCGCCAGAAGCATTTGAACTCGTTTATAACCCCGAATTCCTGCGAGAATCTGTTGCGATTGATGACTACTTCAATCCGCCCAAGATTGTCATCGGCACCCGCGACGGAACACACTGCGAAAATCTCGATCGTCTTTATGCAAACATCAAGGCTCCGGTCTTCTACACCAGGTTTCGCGAAGCCGAGATGACTAAGTTTGTCGATAACACCTTCCACGCAGTCAAAATTGCATTCGCCAACGAGATCGGACGCGTGTGCCGGCAGTTAGACATCGATACCAGTAAGGTGCATGAAATATTCGTCTCCGACACCAAGCTCAATATTTCGCCGCAGTATCTTCGCCCCGGAGGCGCCTTCGGAGGCTCCTGCCTTCCCAAAGACGTTCGCGCCTTGCAGCAGATTTCCTCCGATGTTGGGGCCCATACCCATCTGATTGACTCGCTTTTGCGCACCAATGAAGCCCACAAACATTTCCTCTTCGATATGTGCGTACGAGATCTCAACGCCGGCGCAAAAGTACTCATGACTGGTCTCGCCTTCAAAGCCAATTCCGACGATTTGCGTGAAAGTCCGAATATCGATCTTGCCCGCAAGTTGCTGCAAAATGGATTTGAGCTCTCTATCTTCGATCCGCATGTGGAACCGGCCAGGCTGCTCGGCCAAAACCTTGGCTATGCCTATGCCAACCTGCCCTCGATCAGCAAGCTCCTCATCTCTCGCGAACAAATGGAGTCTTCCTGCTACGATCTTGTTATCGACACGCGCAAGTGGGCCGGGCAATATTCAATTAACACAAAGCGCATTCTCGATCTGAGCCGTCTCTAAGGAAGTATGATCTCGCTTATTTTCCCTATTGCAGATTCCGAACGCACGGTCGTGTCGCAATTGAAGTTACCGGCAGACACTTACTGAAACTCGATACCCAACAGGGGCTGGACCAGCATGTTCCCAAAGGTGATGGAAGTCGCATCAGCTGAGCGCCCTTTGCGCATCGCGCTTGTCTACGGACGCATCCCATTGCCCATGCGGCGTGCCGACCAGATGACAGTCGCACACCTGCTGGCTTTCCTCAAAGCCCGCGGTCATATTGTCGATCTGTTTTGCATCAAGACTGGCGCTGCCTCTACTGCCGAGGATGAAGAATGGCTTAGGCAGACCTGCCGCACGGTGCACTTTTACAAGCACGACTGGCGCGCTTACCTGCGCGCGCCGCTGCTCGCATTGTTCCGGGCCCTCCCCTTGCAGGTTGGTTACTTTTCACACCCGCAACAACGGAAGGAAATCCACAACGAAGTGAAGGCGGGTAAGTACGACATCGTCTACACCTACTATCTACGTAGCGCTGAGGTGGTTCGAGGCGTCGGCAGGAGTCCCAATTCGTCGCACGATGGAAAAACTCCGGCCACGTTTCTGGCATTACAGCTCTCGCAAGCCCTGAACGCCCGGCGCATTGCCGAGAACGCGCCGAATCTCTGGTTTAAGTGGCTTTATCAGGTCGAATGCCGCCTCGTCGCCAGATATGAAGCCACCATATGGCAGCATTTCACGCGCACCTTCCTGATCGGCAAAGCTGATGTGGAGGAAATCCAGAAGAACTGCATCAGGCGGAACAAGCCCCTCATCAATAACTTCGTCTTCTGCGCCCATGGCACGGATGTGAATCGCTTTGCTCCTCGCAACGACATTCCCGTCCGGCTGCACCATCTGGTCTTCTCTGGGGTGATGAGAACACCAACGAACGTGCAAGCAGTGCAGTGGTTTGCCTTTAATGTTTGGCCAAGAGTGCGCGCCGCGGTTCCTGATGCCACGTGGTCGATTGTGGGCCGCGAGCCAGCTCCCGAAGTTAAAAGGCTCGCCAAGCTGGTCGGAGTCGAGGTCACGGGGACCGTCAACGATCCGTCTGCCTGTATCGCCGAAGCCGAGGTCTGCATCAACCCGATGCAGGCAGGAGGCGGAATGCAAAACAAATTGATCGAGTATCTGGCCTCTGCCAAGCCCACCGTCGCTACCTCCCTTGCCAACGAGGGGCTTGGCGCGACCTCGGGAAAGCACCTTCTGATTGCCGATCAACCCGATCATTTCGCCAATGCCATCGTCGAACTTTTTAAGGACCCAGCCCGTGGAAAGAAATTGGGCGCTGCAGGACGCGAGTTTGTTCTCTCCCATTGGACCTGGGAGGCCCATTTCCTCAAACTTGAGGAAGCGTTCTATGATGCCCTGCAAAAGGAAGAACTGCCACTGCCTGAGGTTTCGTCCATAGCATAGCGGAGCGCGCCATTTGCTCCGCTGCGGCCTCAATGGCTCCCAACTGTCCACTCAATCGCTAAATCCGCAAGATCTTGAACTCCCATTGCAGTGTGAAACAGAGCGCGGAGCGGCTACCGCAAAACCAGGGCTGTTGTATCCCGAAGGCACCATCATCAAGTCAGCGAGACCCCAAGGAGCGCTGACCTTGTACTGAAACCGCCGTGGTATACCAACTCTGCTTTTGCAGTAGCGCGGCCGCGCCCAGCGGATATGCGCAGTTAAATCAGCCAGGTTGTGCAGTTTTTTCAGATTCTGCGTTTCGGTCGCGCCTTAATCCCTACTATTTTGGTAGGGTAAGTTATAATGGAATAGTGAAGCAGATCCGTCGATTTTCCCAACCGGGAAGCGACCAGCGCGAGATCAATCGCAACTACGGCGGAAACACGCTGCGAGGGACTGGATGGAAATCGTTGCAGGTTTTCTGATTGCGGTGTGCATCGCACTCACTGGCGTCGGGGCCGGCACCATCACTGCGCCAATTCTGATCCTGTTTCTGCATGTTCCTGCAGGTGTCGCAGTCGGAACCGCTCTGGCCTACGCTGCCATCGTTAAGCTCATCGTCGCGCCGACGCAGATGGTGCGCAAACTGGTAAACTACCGCGTCCTTGGCTACATGCTGCTGGGCGGCCTTCCGGGTGTAATCCTGGGGGCGCTGGCCTTCAGAAAGGTGGCACACCAGGGGAACTGGTCGCCCGTCTATTGGGTCTTGGGCGGCATCATCGTCTTCTCCTCCGGTTGGCACATCTATCGCTACTTCTTTCCCACCAAGTCCGACCGTGTTCTGGCGGACCGGGCTCCATGGATCGCCTGGCTCATGTTGCCCGTGGGTGCCGAAGTCGGGTTTTCATCCTCCGGGGCCGGCGCTCTTGGAACCGTCATCCTGCTCAGTCTGACCACCCTGCCCGCCAGCATCGTTGTTGGCACCGACCTGGTTTTCGGGTTCGCCGTTGCCGTCGTCGGCGGCGGAATCCACTTCCTTGACGGAACCGGTGACCCAGCCCTGTTGTTGAAATTGGTGATTGGCGGCGTTCTCGGCGCCATTGTCGGCGTCAGCATTTCCCCGCGTATCCCGCAAAAGCAGCTTAAGCTGGCCCTGTCGGTCTGGCTGCTTTTTTTGGGAATCGAGTTCTGCTTTAAGGCGGCGAGGCTCTAGCATTGTTTTAAACATGCCCAACATCGCCGTTCGGCCCGCGCTGCCGCAGGATGAAGTCTTTCTTTACGAGCTCTATCGGATCATTCGTGGTCCCGAATTCGCATTCGCTCCCATTTCCGCCGACCAGAGGGAGCACCTCATTCGCCTGCAGTTTCGTGCGCAAATGGCGTCGTATGCGCAAAACTATCCCAACTCCTGCTATCACATCGTGTTGCTCGACTCGAAACCCATTGGCCGGCTGTGGGTCGCCCAACAGGGCCGCGAATTCCATCTCGTTGACATTGCCGTGCATCCCAGCGTGCAAAGCAAAGGCATAGGCACCGCGATTATCCAGCGCCTGCAGCAGGACGCCGCCAAGGCCGGGCTGCCCATCCGCAGTTGCGTCTTTCGCTCGAACACCGGCTCACTCCGCTTCCACCAGCGCCTCGGTTTCAATATCGAACGGAGTGACGAGGTCAATTACTACATGAAGTGGAGGTCCCCGCCGATTTTATAGGCTGCCGACTCGAAGACACTCACAAAACGGAATTCTCATTCTGAGCAAAGATCCGCGCTTGTTTCGTTCCAATCGTAGTCGAAGACCTCGGAGTGCCCCAGGTCTCGATTTTGAGACCTGGGATAGCCCATTCTGTGTGACTTCGGCTCTACAACTGAAACATCGCAGCGCACTGAATCTGCCTTGACGTGGTCGTCGATGCAGTAACAACACCGGCCGGTGTTGTTCCGTCTCCCTCAGCCCTCCTCAGGCTAGGTCTTTCCTATGGACACTCATACCGGAGCCGTCCCGGAGTGCAACGATCTCGCCGGCTACTTCTTTCCGTTGTCTTTGAAGTTCAGCGCAATGTAGTAGTACGTGTACGAATGGCTGGTTGTCACCTTGGTCAGGAACTGGCCGCCGCCGAAGTAGCCCACGCCGCCACCCAGGTTGAAGTGCCTGTTCAGTTCATACCAGGAGTAGCCATCGACCTCAGCCCCGAGGTGGCGCCCGTTGGCTGTCTTGTTGGTTACGATTGCGCTGCCCGAGGTGTTGTAGATGGAGTCCAGCGCCGAAGCTGCCCAATCGTCGAGCCCCTGCGTGGTGAAAGTGAGACGCCGGTGAGGCTCAACCGTGATGCCAGCGCGGACCGTCTCAATGTTCTGCCAGCCGAACAGGTCGGTGATGCCGAATCGGTCATGGGCTGTCGGATA
>JASHVU010000676.1 GCA_030044455.1 Acidobacteriaceae bacterium
TGGCCGACTCCCGCGCCATTTTTACCCAAGACGACCCATACGATTCGACGTTTTACACCCGGACGCCAACGGGTCCCCAGCTTTGCGCAAGAAACTCGAATTGCTTTGGGCTTATTCCCGCCGGGTCCACGCCCTCGGGCGTTGTGGCACCCGCGACCATAAGCTACGGGGACAGTAGCTTCCTGCAAAATCAGTACGGCAAAGAGGTGCCCGAAGCAATTCGGTGTGTAGTTGCAGCGGGTGTCGCAATGCTGGATTTGAAAGGCTTTTCAGCGAGTTTGCGCCTGCGCTACTTCGGGCCCCGCCCTCTAACTTCCGACGCCATTTACAAGTCCCCCTCGACGGCATTGGTCAACCTGAGTGCCAGTTATAAATTCAATAAGAACTGGAGTCTTGTGGGCGAAGTTTTGAATTTGTTCAATCGCCGCGATCACGACGTTGACTACGCCTATGTATCGCAAATCACTCCGGCAGCCGGGCTGGGTTTGCCTTCAACACCGCCAACAACATTGGCTGGGCAGGAAGAGGTCGCGAATGCGATCGATGCCAACGCGGCATTCACAAGGGTTATGCACCCCGTCGAACCGATTCAGGCGCGATTCACTTTACGATACAGTTTCGGCCGCTGAAGCGAACGCGTTTCAAATAATCGATCTGTCATCTTGAGCGGAGGTCGCCGCAGCGACTAAAGCCGAAGTATCTCGCTTCTGAGACTTGGGAGACCACAAACTCACACACACTCAGACGGGACGCCCCCAAATAGAGCGGGTGGATTTCGTCTCGCTCTGTGGCGATTCAAAAATCCACCCTAAGTTGAGGCCTCGAAAACTGCAAAGCCCAACAATTACAAGACTTGTTACGACGACGGGGTCACCAGGTGATGCGCGATAGCGAACAGCGCTAACTCCAGTCGCGTTGAAACGCCGGTTTTGTCAAAGATGTTTGAGAGGTGCCGCTTCACCGTTTCCTCGCTCAGCGTGAACTGCTTGGCGATGTCGCGGTTCGAGCAGCCTTCAACGATGCAGCCCACCACTTCAAGCTCGCGCGGCGTGAGCCCGTAGGTCTTGCGCTGCGGCACCTGTGCCTGCTGCATCAGGTCGTGGAGGGCCGATACAAGGTTTACAACGCGTTTGCCGCCGATCCAGTAATCGCCTGCGTGAACGGTGCGAATGGCCGTATGCAGATGGCTGGCGATGGCGTCTTTGAGCACGATGCCCCGCGCGCCGATATGCAGCGCCTCGATAATCTGCTGCGTGGTAATGGTCGAAGTCAGCAGCAGGATCTTTGCTGTTGGCGTGCCATTCATGATGGCGCGCATTGCCTCGAGTCCCGGCAAGTGCGGCATCTGCAAATCGAGCAGCAGAATATCAGGCATAAGTTCGAGGGTCTGGGTGATGGCTTCATTGCCGTCAGCGGCCTCGCCAACCATCTGGAACCCGTCTTCCTCAGTCAGCATGTTTGTCACGCCGATGCGAACCACCGGGTGGTCATCGGCAATCACGACGCGAATGGGTTTATCCATCTTTGCGGCTCACTTCCTGGCACAGCTTCCCAACGCAAGTTCCGGCAAAACGCACTTCAAAACTCAGACTGCAGTCAAACCTGTCCAAGGCATCGCCCAGGCGCCGGCCCGGTCCATTCATCATATGGCAAGGCTCAACGATCATGCGGGCAGTTCAGGATCAAGCATACTCTCCAGCGCCTGCGCGGCGGCACGTAAATCGCCAATCAGCACCCCGCCGTTATCCAACTGGTTACCGCCGCCGGTGCGCGCTCCCTTTTCAATCAAAGCGCCAAGGCGCGCGGCCTGTGAGGCGCCTGCCATAGCGCAGCCGCCTTTGATGGCGTGGCCGATGCGCGCTGCCTCGGCCAGATCGCCCCTGGCAAGCGCCAGCTCCAGCGCCGAAGCTCGCTGATTCAAGTCCGTAACGATGGCGCGGTAAATCTGGCGTACGGCCGGTTCAGGCATCAGCGCCCGCAGCTGCGCCAGCACCGCGAGGTTGATGACCGGCGCGTCGGGTTCGAGCATTGACACGGCGGTGGATGCGGCGGTCGGGCTGCCGCGGCCATTGAGCGCCCTCTGCATCGCTTCCACTTCGAAGGGCTTTATCAGGAATCCGTCGGTAGCTTCTATCACTTCGGGCGGCAGGGCGCTGCCGCTGATGGCCAAGATGCGCGCCTTGCTTTGCTCGCGCAAATTTTTTATGAGGGCTGTCCCGCTCAACCCGGGCATCTGCGTATCCATGAGAATGATTTCAGGCGCCGGATTCGCGGTCCGCAGGATCTCGAGCGCTGCGGCGCCGCTCTCAGCGGTGTGTACCGTATAACCGTTGAGCGTGAGTACGGTGGCGGTCACTTCACGGCTCACCAGGTCGTCATCGATGAGCAGGACGGGAACTTGGTCGCGCCGCATAGTTAAACCGAACATGGCTCTATTGTCAGCGGTCATATTAACCGGCCAAACAAATTGTTGCCGCAATGAACCCAGTTTGTCTACGCAGCACCGCATTACCGCTGCGTTGTATACATCTTCTTTGCTCCGTCGGAAACGGACGCGGCATGTACCCTCTCCCCGGGGAAAACCGCATCTGGACGCTATTTGCGGGCAAAAACGCCCTCCGATCAATGCGCTTCTCCCGGTAAACCCAGCGATGCCGGGGCGGGCAGGTCCTTGCCATCCCAGCGTTCGCGAATTGCCTGCTGGAACCGATCGCCGCGTTTCTGCCACATCTCGATAGCGAGATCGTACCGAACGGTCACGTTGTTCAGCCAATAGGGCCGGTTTTCGCCCAGCCAAACGTTACTATATTCGCCTTTGATGGCCGAATAGGCATCGCGCAGGTCCTGGCAAAACCCGTTCATGCTGCTGATCTCGTCAAGCGAATTCTCGACGCTGGAGCGTTGTGTTTTATCGTGCTGCCCGGCGACCGCGCTTGCGTAGCTCGATTCGATCTCCTGGGCCAGTTCAAATTTCATGCCGATCAGGTCGAGCCGCCGCGCGCCCAGATCCATGGCTTCGAGCGCTTCCGGCTCGCGTAACTCAGGATTTGCATAGCGTGCCTGCTCAACCAGAATGATTGCCTGCTCTGCATGATTCCGAATCTCTGCAGCAACCGGCAGCACCTTCGCTGAGATGACCTGCCCCTCCGCGCTCCACGGATCGAGCCAGAAGACCTGGTCGCTGGTCAGGCCAACATTCGCGCCGTTGAGCGCGTCGTGCGCCGCCATCAACTCCTTCTCGGCGGCATTGATCTTGCCGCTCGGGTCCTGATTGAAGTCCTGGCCATAATTCTGCTGATAAACAGCAATGTCGCTCTCGCCCGGCTGCCACGAGGCCACGGCGCCAAATA
>JASHVU010000677.1 GCA_030044455.1 Acidobacteriaceae bacterium
ATCCGATCCACCAATAAAGCAATTGCCCGAAGCTGAATATTCCGCGATTTGAGCGGAATGCAGCCATTACCCCCGACAAGATTCGGGCCTATTTCGACCTTGACCGATCCCCTGAATGGTCTAGGAGGATTTCTAGTTTCAAGAGTGCGAATCGGATTTACCAAATCCCGGCACAGAAATGCGGTGTCAAGGCTCGGAGATCTGTGACTGAAAGTCCGAGACGTTGTCACGGCCCTCGTCGGGTGCAAGATGGGTGCGGTTGCGAGGGCGCAAATTTCTGCAATTGCGGATTGACCGAGTTGACCTAGGGAGCTGGAATTACGTCTGATAATTTGCCAGTTTCGAAAAAAGAAGGGTTTCGAATTGCACGCCCTTCGGGGCTCGGTTACGCGAATCCATTAACGCGTGCGGTGCGCTGCGCTGGCGTGAAGCCAGCAAAAGTCGCGGCAGTCGATTCCCGGATGATTCCGAACTAATTTGTTGCAACTACGACGTTTATCAGGCAAGTGACCGAGGCAGTGGCCGCTCTTTGCTGGTTCTGAGGGGATGTTGCCCCAAAGATCGACTCTGGACCCCGGGGTATGACTCTTTAGTCACCTAGCCCAGGTTATCTTCGGGATGCAATAGCACAAAATTGCAATACATTTTTAACCCCGGTGCATGATAATCCATAGAATAATAATGAGTACCAGCAATCGAGTTGTGCAGAATCGACGCGTTTCCGAAACTTAAGCAAGAATCAAGTTGTAATTCGCGAACAGGTTCACCGGCCCAAAGCTTCCCCCCGGGACTCCGTAGAGCCTACAAGCTTTTGGGCACAATTCTAATCTTTGAGGTCTTTGTAACGGTTCACCAGACCCGGGTAGCAAGTTGTCTCCCCCATTTTGCTTCTGCCCCGGGAATTTGTCTTGGTTTGAGAGCAAAAGCGAATCTGCTCATTTTAAGAAATAACTGGCCGGTGACGGCGATCTGGGCGCGTCGAATCGAGTGCGCTCATGGGCTTTGGTTGCGTGGTGATTGTGAAGATCTTTCTGTGAAGACTGAATAAGCCTCAGGGCAACGGCTGCTTCTCAAAAGGCACTGGTCCCGGGCGAATCCAGACGGAATGTTCAACACCCACGCTCGAACTTCACTCTTTTTCAACCGGAATAGTCATGTGAGGTCGAGAGAGCATGGCAACTTTACCAAAGGTTACACTTTCCCCGATTCGTGTCTTTATTGCGAATGGTCAAACTCTCTTTCGAGAAGGACTGCGCAGGCTGCTTGAAGCCGGCGGTTTCGAAGTGGTAGGTGAGACCGCGGATGGCGCTTCAGTGGCTGCCTTGGCTGAACGGACTCAGGCGGACGTCATACTGCTGGACCTGGCGATGCCTCGGCAGAATGCAATTGAGATCTTGCGTGCACTATCCGCATCAGAAGTAACCGCACGGACGCTACTGCTGACATCCGCTTCTGGTGACCGAACGCAAGTGGTTCAGGCCCTGAAGCTGGGCGCCTATGGGGTAATTCCGCAGGAGTCCACACCTCAGCGCTTGTTTGAGAGCATTCGCTGCGTAATGGACGGCCAGTACTGGATTGGCAAAGACAGCATATCGGACCTGGTCAAAGCGCTGCGTAACGATACCCATCTCGAAGGACCATCCAGACAGAAACGATTCGGCCTGACGCCGCGTGAACTGGAGATTGTAACTCTGGTTGTGGCGGGCTATTCGAATCCGGATATCGCACAGAGATTCTCGATCAGTGGACAGACAGTAAAGCACCACGTGAGCAATATATTTGATAAGTTGGGCGTCTCAAATAGGCTTGAACTCGCTCTTTTTGCCGTGAATCATCAGCTGACAACAGAAACTCACTGAGTTAACCGGGCGCCGAAAGCGAGCTGCGCAGGATAGCAGCGTGTCTTGCCGTGCAGGATAACTGCGTGGATAACTATGCCGATCCGAAGTGTTACTTCAGCCAGACTCATTAGTAACCATCCGATTGAATCTTGACGGAAATCCGTAATTCTCCAAGGTTCAAAGTAAATAGAACCAATCGGTATCATGCCAATCCTACCGCCGGGCCATTGTAAACGCAGATTCGCTCAATTACGCTTGGATTCTCAAGATGAAGGACCGCGAAGTCAAGAACGGTTGGAAAACTGTCGAGGGCAAGTCTGCCCTGGGACGGGGCAGCGATTTACGCGGGAAAGTCACTAGAGCCCAGCGGTACGAAATCGACACAACGATGCGGTATCGCATTAGGGGAGAGAAGGAATGGCGTGAAGGAGTCATGAAGAACATCAGCATATCGGGAGTTTTACTTCACGCGGCTAACTCTCTTCCCCCGGATACAGTCATTGAAATCAGGTTCTCTCTTCCGGTTCATTTAAACGGCGAAAATGCTGCAGAAGTTCTTTGCCGAGGTTCAGTCGTCAGATCCTCGACAGCTGAGGGGCCGGGCGTAACTGCAATAGTGGCAGCCAAGATCAATCATTCACGTTTTCTCCGTCAGAAAGATAGTAAAGACGAGTCGCCAAGGGATTTCTCCGGCGAGACTTTTCTGAGGTTCGGTTAGAGGGCTTCCTCACGTAAATGGCATGTGGTTTGTGTAACGGAAATCGGGTTCCGGTCACTATTTAGGGGCTGGTAACTCGAGGTACTTGGTGGAATGTGCAAACGATGGGCTATGTAGCTCACAGGGCGAAGCTACGTCCAAGGGCCGAGTTCCAGTGGTGCAGTGAGAGACGGGAATCCTCGGAAAAACACCCGAAGGACAGAGGTAAAGCGAAGAATGCTGACGGTAATTAACTCCCCTGCGATTGAGACCGCGCTTCCCTGGTGGGCGGTCTATACGCGCCACCAGCATGAAAAGACGGCGGCCGAGATGATGACGACCAAGGGCCTGGAAGTATTTCTGCCCTTATATGCGTCGGTGCGGCGATGGAAAGACAGGCGGAAACTATTGTCTATGCCGCTGTTCCCCGGGTATGTGTTTGTGCGGGGAACGCCTGCGCGGCGGCTGCAGGTTTTGACGACGCCCGGAGTGCATATGATTTTGAGTCGGGGTGACCAGGCGGCGATTATCCCAGAAGAAGAGATTCAGGCGATCCGAAGGACCGTGGAAGGTAACTATCGCGTCGAGCCGCACCCTTTCTTGAAGTGCGGCCAACGGGTTCGGGTTAAGTGCGGCTCGCTCAGCGGCATTGAAGGCATTCTGGTGAGGAAGAAGAGCATATTCCGTCTGGTTCTTTCTGTCGAGATGCTGGCACAGGCTGTGGCCGTCGAAATCGATGCCGCGGATATTGAGCCGATAGGCGCGGGAGCGACTGCACCGCCGGCTGAGCGGGAATTGTCAGCCGCTCCCATGCAGCGTTACTCAATTCCACCTTATGGAATCCGACCTGAACCGAATGCAGTGGCACCGAAAAGTACAGCCATAGCCGGGTGACGGCGTTTAAGGAAGGGGAGCTACACATCGACAACTGCGGCTGGGGCCATATGAAAATCGCATCGAGGAGCTTGCTGATTATCGGAATCTTCGTGCTCGCACTTACCGGGTTCGCGCGGGGACAAGCAAATGCCGGCGCTGACCGCCCCGCACAAGCGCCGGTTCCACCTGCGGCGGCAGCGCCGCAACCGGCGACGCCGGACGTCAAGTCTTCGCCGGGCGCGGACTACATCATTGGGAACGACGACATGCTGGGAGTTAACGTCTGGAATGAACCGCAGCTGACCCAGTCTGTTCCAGTGCGATCAGATGGCAAAATATCCCTCCCGCTCATTGGAGAGGTACAGGCGGCCGGGCGCACCCCATTGCAGCTTAAAGACGATATCGCCGCCAAGCTTCTGTCTTACCTATCAGCGCCAAATGTAACCGTGATTGTTCTGCAGACAAACAGCCAGAAGTTCAATATTCTGGGACGCGTGTCAAAACCAGGATCGTACCCTCTGTTGGCGACAACAACCATTCTGGATGCAATTGCAGAGGCCGGGGGATTCCAGGATTTCGCGAAGCAAAAAGAGATCTACGTTTTGCGGCGGAGTCCCCGGGGCGATGAAAAACGCATCAACTTCAACTACAAAGATGTCATCCGGGGCCACCACCCTGAAGAGAACATCAAACTGATACCCAACGACACGATTGTCGTGCCTTAAAGGCCGCCTATGCGCGGACGAGTTTTACTCATATTGATGCTGGCAACGCCGGCAGCGAGGGCACAAGTTGCGCCGAGCGCGACCGGGGGGGGGCCGACCTCGCAAAGTCAGATGATGACTCCCCCGTCGGTAAGTGGAACGGGTTATCCGACGGAAGTGGGTGCTGAAGTGCAGACCAACTACCTGCGCGGCGGACTTACCTCCACCACTGCCTACGTTAATAATTTCTATGCAGGCAGCGGGAGCAAATCGATTGCTGAGACGACCGTGTCGGTGCTGCCGACGATCGATTACGACTCAACGTCAGCCAGGCGCCACGCAGTGGTCTCCTACAGCCCGGGATTTACCTTCTACCAGCCATCGACCGAGTTGAACGAAGTGGATAACACCGCGAAGATTGAATACGATTTTCATCTGACCCCGCATACGGCGCTCAGCGCAACAGACAGTTTTCAAGACAGCTCGTCGCCATTCAGTCCCGGGTATGCCGGAGCCGGTGGAATCGTATCGGGAGCGCCGGTATCTTACACACCGGGAGTTATTCCTCCCTATACGAAGCGGCTGACCAACTCCGCCAATCTGGAATTCAGTGTGCAGACGGGACCTAACGTAATGATCGGAGGTTCCGGTCTGGCTACGGAACTGAACTATCCGGACCCGGCCCAGACACCCGGCCTTTACGACTCGAGCTCGCGAGGCGGCTCTGTTTTTTACAATCGCCGCATCTCCAATCGCCAATACTTTGGCGCTACCTATCAGTATCTGGATATGCTGGCGAATCCAGGGCACGGCACCGATACGAC
>JASHVU010000678.1 GCA_030044455.1 Acidobacteriaceae bacterium
TGAGGCTCCCGACGCCGACCGCAACTGGAATGCACTGTCGCTGCCGTATGTTGTCGGTCCACATGGACGTATCGGCAAGCTCGAACCCCTGAAGATTCCGCCTGATCCGCACTTTTGATGCGAATCTAAACGACAAGCCAGCGATCCTCTCAGGAAAGTGTCCGTGGGCACCGGGCTCTAAACCGGGCCTCAGCGGCCAGAGAACCCACGCCTCCGGCAAGAGCCGGCATAAAGTGGTCAGCCCCGGTGGCTTTCAGGCCAACCGGGGCTGATGTGGTGCGTTCGACTCGGCAAAAGGACCTGTAAGCCGAATTCTGTCGTGTGCGGTCATTCCTCTAGGCGCCGCGTTACCGCTTGCGCTCATCAGCGACCTACCCGGAGGTTCCGGCGCATTGCATGCAGCTGACCTGCGACGATGTATTGCCGCCTGAGAGCTCCATTGGAGCAGCCTTTCGGTGCCGGGCCGGCGCCGAACACGGGCCTTGCTCCTGGGCCCGCGCATCCCTCCCTATTTGGTCTTGCTCCGTGTGGGGTTTACCCTGCCTCCGTCATTACTGCCGGAGCGGTGCGCTCTTACCGCACCTTTTCACCCTTACCCACTTCCACAGAGCAACTCCAAAGTGCTGCCCCACGCAGTGGGCGGTATGTTTTCTGTGGCACTAGCCGTCCACGGGCCTTTACGCCCGCGTCCCGGACGTTATCCGGCACACTGCCCTGCGGAGTTCGGACTTTCCTCTCCCGGCGCTTCGCGCTTTCGCGTGGAGTGCCGGCAGCGACCGCCCAGTCCTCCTGCCAGGGGATAGTTTACCGCGAAATTGACGTCGACGACTGGGCTCGAACCCCTGTTCCCACAAAGGTAACCTGCTCCAAGTCAACATTCTTCTTCACTATGCGGACAAATCGGGCTAAGATGTGAATCGCCTGACGCCGCGCCACTATCTGTTGCTCCTGAAGTGACTTTCACCAAAGTCACTCGAGGTTTTGTTTCACTGACGGCTGCGCTGCACTTCCCACCAGGCTCAACTCACGTTGAAGGAGAGCAAATGAAAGTCGCCACAATCATCCTCCGCATCCTGCTGGGTCTCGTCTTTTTGATCTTCGGGCTCAACAAATTGCACACGTTCTTCCCAACCGGCCCGATGCCGACGGGTGCCGCAGGCACATTCATCGGCGTAATGATCGCTACCAAATACTTTGCGATCATTGGATTCCTCGAGGCGCTGGGTGGGCTGTTCCTGGTTGGCAACCGCTTTGTACCCCTTGGCCTCATGATCCTTGCGCCGATCATCGTGAACATCTTCCTCACCGGCCTGCTGATGGATAACCACGGCATTCCCATGGCCGGCGCGGTGACGGCCGTTTGGCTCTTCCTCTTCTGGCGCTACAAGAACAACTTCATGCCCCTGTTTGAGTCGAAGGCCAAAACGATTGACGCATAGCGAAGGAACGGCTCCCGCAACTCGGGTTCAGAGTCCTTTCCGCTGGACTTAGAATCAATTGCAGGGGCTTGTGATCCAGTATCTCTATCTCGGCCGCGTGGACTACGCTGAGGGACTGCGCCTGCAGACCGAGATGGTTAAGTTGCGCTGCGAAGAACGGGTGGGCAATGTACTGCTGCTGCTCGAACACCCACCTGTTCTGACGCTTGGGCGCAATGCCAACCGTGCCAATATCCTGGCCTCAAGCCAGATGCTTGCCACACGGGGCGTTACACTGCACGAGATCAATCGCGGCGGCGACGTGACCTACCACGGGCCCGGCCAGCTGGTAGGATACCCAATCTTCGACCTGCGCAACATGCGCAACCCAGCAACCGGCGCGCGGCTTGGGCCGGTGGACTTCGTCAGGTTGATGGAAGAAGCGCTGATCAGGCTGTGCGCCGAGTTTGGCGTTGCCGCCGAGCGGATCTGCGGCCTCACCGGCGTCTGGTGCGGCGCTCCGCGCCTTAACTCTTTGGAGCAGATCTGTGGCCAAACCAAGAAGGCCTCGGACCCACCCGCCGGGGAACGCAAGGTCGGCGCCATTGGCATTCATGTCTCGCGCGGGATTACGTCGCACGGGTTCGCCTTTAATGTGACCACCGATCTCGACGGATTCAGGTTGATCAATCCTTGCGGCATCACCGACCGGCCGGTAACCAGCCTGGAAAAAGAGATTGCGTTAACGGGTCGCTCTGTCCCCCACGATGCCCTCGGACTGGAGCCGTTGGCGCACCTCGCAGCGCGGCTCTTCGGCCAGGTGTTTGAAAAGCCGGTTGAGGCGGTCGCGGGGCTGGCCGCGCTCGATCAGTCGCTTGAGGAACTGGCCGGCCGTATCGGAGGCGCACAGGCCAAGCCGACAGTGGGTGTTCCGCTGAAAGTACCGAAGGAGATCGAGCGGCTGCAGCAGAGGTCAGAGCAACCGGTGAGGGCGTGAGTCCGGGCCCCTACTGAGCACATTATTTCAAAGCTGCCGCGAGTCCCGTCCAAAAGGCTGCACCATGCAATGGCCAAAGCGTGGAACCGCGGAGCGGCATTTATAATCCGGCTGAACGAGGCCGCGCACCGAGGGTTTGAAAAGACGGGCTGAGGATCGTGGCCTTGACCTTGCGGAAAGAGGGATTGATGCCAACCGACGTGGTCATGCCCCAGATGGGCGAGTCGATCTTTGAGGGCACCATTACCAAGTGGCTCAAGCAGCCCGGCGACCTCGTTGAAAAAGACGAGCCGCTGTTTGAGATCTCGACCGATAAGGTAGATGCGGAGATCCCCTCGCCTGTAGCCGGCGTGCTCACCGAGATCAGGGAGCAGGAGGGCGCAACCGTCCAGATCAACACGGTGGTTGCGGTGATTGCCGACAGCATGGCAGAGGCCCCCAATGCGGTTGCAGCAAAGACGCCCTCATCGATGGAAGCAACGCCGGCGGCAACGGAATCAGGAACTGAAGCAGAAGAACCGGCTTCGCCCGAGATCCAAGGGACGATTCGCTCGTCTCCGCTGGTGCGCAAGATTGCCAAAGAGCACGGCGTGAGTCTGGCGCACGTGCGAGGCACCGGATCCGCGGGCCGGGTCTCAAAAGACGACATTCTTAAGCATCTCAGTCAACGGAGCCAGTCCAAAGAGCCCGCCGCATCGCTGGTGCCGCAGATGCCGAAAACACAAGCGGGTCCATCGTTGCCGGCGGTATCGCCACTGATTGGCACGGTACAGCCACTTAGCAAGATGCGCGCCATTATTGCGCAGCGCATGAAAGAGAGCGTCGATACCGCTCCGCACGCACACATGGTCTACAAGATCGACATGACGCGCATTGCGCGGCTGCGCGAGCGTGAGCGTGCAGATTTTGAGCAGCGCCACGGCGTCAAGCTCACCTACATGCCGTTCATCGCAACGGCCGCAATTCAGGCGCTGCGCAAGTTTCCCATTGTGAATTCGTCGCTTGTCGACGGGCAAATTCATTATCACGCCGACATTCATCTCGGCATCGCCGTTGCTCTTGAGTGGGGGCTGATTGTTCCGGTCGTTCGCGAGGCTGAGAAGCGCAGCTTCGTTGACCTCGCCAAGACCATCAACGATCTGGCTACACGCGCGCGGACGAAGAAGCTGAATCCCGATGAGGCCTCGGGCTCGACCTTCACGCTGACCAACGCGGGTGTTTTTGGCGGCGAGTACGGTACGCCCATCATCAACCAGCCCGAGTCGGCGATTCTGGCCGTGGGCGGCTTGCGCAAAGA
>JASHVU010000679.1 GCA_030044455.1 Acidobacteriaceae bacterium
AGGCCGAACTCGCCGCCGCCGGGTTCGCGATGCGGTCCTGGTGGACCGACTCGGCCGGGCAGTTCGGCCTCTCGCTGTCGGTTCCCTGCTAGGGCCGGCCGATCCGCTCCAGCAGGCGGACGGTCACGGTGTCGCCGGCCTGCTTGCCGATGGCCTGGCGGATGTCCGCATTGACCGGGAGCTTGTGGGTGCCGTCGCCCAGGGCCATGAACGAGCTTTGGAAGCTGTAGCCATCAATGGTTCCTTTAACCTTCACCAGCCCGCGCGTGCCAAAGAATGAGGCCGATTCCGCCCAGATGACGTAAGTCCAGCCGCCCGGCTTTGGGCTCTTGAGCAGCTCCGCCTTAAAAGATCTGTTCAGCATCGTCGCCTCATTCATTCGATCGACCCTCCGGTTGGGTTACATGACCCAGATTGCCCGTACTTCAACGACCCCGTGTTGCACGCCTGGGCAGCGGCCCGCCCACGTCATTGCCGCGTCGAGGTCGGGCACATCGATGAGATAATAGCCGCCCAGTTGTTCTTTGGAGTCCGCATACGGCCCGTCGAGGACCTGTGTTTTTCCGTTGGTTGTGCGCAATGTGGTTGCCGTAGCCGAGGGCCGCAGCCGATTCGCGCTGACGAGCGCGCCAGCCTGCTTCAGTGCCTCGGTGTACGCGCCATAAGCCCCAGCGCCCTGCTGTTGTTGTTCGGGAGTCATCGAGCTCCATCCCGACTCGTCCGCATAAAGTGTCAAAAGATACTGCATTGCTTTCCTCCACGGTTGGATTGTAGGCGCTTTGCCGCCTCAATCCGATGACGAAGCAATTCGCCCTCAATCGACAGCGATTTTGGCTTTTTCTCTGCGGCGACGCCGTGCTCGTTTTGGGTGGGTTTACACCAGGATGCGTCTCGATCGGCTAGAATTTCGTCCAACAGTTGTACCCACTCCACTCCGCGAGGAACCCAGCACTTGAGAATCTCTTCCCTCCTGCCCGCGTCCGGCGCGGTAGCACTTCTTGGCGCCGCCGTATTCGTCTGCGCCTCCATCGCCCAGGCTCCACAAACTCCGCCAGCCGGTGGACCGGCTCGCCAGCCGCGTTCTTACCCCGCACCCACCAACCTGCAGGTGTTGCCCAAGGATCTTACCGGCAACCAGGTGCACGAAATCATGGAGGGATATGAGGCTGCTCTCGGTAAGCATTGCAACTACTGCCACGCCACAGATCCAAAGAACATCGGCCCTAACGGCCGCCCGCGTTTGAATTTTGCCTCTGACGAGAAGGATGAGAAGAAGATGGCGCGGATCATGATTACCATGACCGAGGACATTAACAAAAACTACGTAAAGAAGGTGGCGGACATCGACAAGATGCCTGAAATGGCACCTCCGGTGACCTGCGGAACCTGCCATCAGGGCCACGAGGATCCACCGGAGTTCAAGCCTGCGCCTGAACACTGAGTTTGATCACGCGATGTTGGGCAAACGGGAACTGAGCAGCAAATCGCATAGTTTGGATGTGCGGGCGGGGACGCCCGCACGACGACCGGGCAGGAGCCCGGCGCTACCGTTCCTGCAGATCGGCGGTCGAGTTCACTGGCCACTGATCACTGCCCTTTAGACTTCAGGGCGGCGGGGACGGGCGAGGAACCTGGCGCCCAAGGCTCCGCCGGCAACTGAGAAGAGCAGCAGCCATGCTGCCAGGAACAGGACCGCGCTGAGTCCTGAGCCGGCACGTCCTTCGGGCGAAAGAAACAGGGCTTCGACCTGCGCAATGGCTTGCGGATCGTATCCGGTGGAGTTCCACTGTGCGAGCATCGGCCCTTTCACCGCCGCGGTCCAGAAGTCGTCAATGAACTTGCCGGCGTTGAACCAATACCGCGCGCCATAAAGCAATAGGCCGCACGCCGCGGTTGCGGTCCACGCGCTCATGATACCGGTGACCAACCCGATGCGTGCGCCGGCGCCGACCGTGATCGATGCCGGCTTCTGGTTCCGCGAGTAGAGTGCCACCACCCAGGCCGCCGCTGCGGCCATGAGGAACAGCAATCCCAGAAAACTTGACTCGTTCACAATTGAATACAGGAAAAAAATGGCGAGGACGATTCCTGCGGGCACAGCCAGCTTTGCGGCTACACCCATCGCGGGCTTCCAGGCGATACTGGCCGCATCGCGCACTGGTTCTGCGCGCCGCTCGGGTTGATCTGCTCCGGCGCCAGTGTCTGCCTGGTACATCAGTTGAGGCAGACCGCATGTCGGGCAGTAGGTAGAGTCATCTTCTATCGCCTGATGGCAACGTGTGCAGGTGATTTCCATCCAACTATGAGCCTATAGCATTCGGGTGAATCTATGCTGATGTCTACGAAATGGGGAGATGCGTACGTGGTCTGAGTCCCGCCCTTTGGATATTGGGGATGAGTCAGGGCGAGGAGCTCTCTGGGTTCAGGATTCAGCGTGTTTCTGCGCGCGCGAGGACTTGTCGTGCCGGCGCCCTTTTCTGCGTTTGAGCTTATCTGTTTGAAAAATTGGAACATAATCGCGATGCAGGCATTTATAACAGCGCACCGGTCGATTTAAGCGGAAAAGTTGGCCCAAGTCTTCGCCGCGAAAGCGAGACGAGTGCACTTCTCGGGATCCGCACATTGAGCAAACGACATCCACAGCCAAAGCCAACACCTCAGCTATGAGATGGACAAACAGCCAACTAGGTTGATCAGAGTTGTCACTGGAGATCGAATAAAACTCGTGCCTTACGAGCTGACTGCAGCTGCGAGATTGGGATTTCTTGAGGAAATCGAATTTGAGAGTCGCGGTTTTCGGGAGGAATCGAAGGAGAAATCTTATTGCGAATCCCGTTTTAGGGAAGCACTGATTAAGTCGCGGGACCTGTCTTCGGGGGCTAAAGCCCCATTCATTTTGCCTGCCTTTTCGGCACGGCTGAAGCCGTGCCCTTTCAAAACGGCAACTGGATCGGACTTTCCGTACTTGATCAGAGATTCCTTAGGGTACTTACGGCATTTTCTGAGTTACTGTGTCCTTTCCTGGACTTCCCAAGGTCGCCGCTCCCAGGTGGTCGCGTCGACTCAGCCACTCGGTTCGGGGCTACAGCTACTCAGAAAATGCATTAATTCTCAGCCAGCCGTCTGAATCCGATTTTCGACGATCGCTTCGGCCGCTGCCACCGCCTGCTCCAGCGACATGTTCGTCGAGTCGAGCAGGAC
>JASHVU010000680.1 GCA_030044455.1 Acidobacteriaceae bacterium
CAGTCTGCCGACAGCGATGAGCAAAAGGAATTAGATACCTTTCGCCACTCGCCGATCGTTGCCGCAATCGGCAAAAAACTGGGCATGAACGTTGAGACTAGCGCAAAGGTTTTCGAGGCACTCAACTTTCTCATCCTCTTTTTGGCGATCGTGATTCCGCTGGCCAAATTTGTTCCGAAGCTGCTTCGCAATCGCAAGCAGGCCTTGAGCCAGAACCTTCGCACCGCGCGCGAAGCCACTGAAGACGCCAAGTCGCGGCTCAGCGCAGTGGAAGCCAGGCTGGCCGGGCTGGATGAGGAGATTGCGAGGTTCCGCGCCCAGGTGGAGCAGGACAGCCTGGAAGACGAGAAGCGGATCAAGGCGTCGATTACAGAGGAGAGCGCGCGCATTGTGGCCGCTGCCGAGCAGGAGATTGCCGCCGCCGCTGCGCAAGCTCGCCGCGGGCTGCGCAACTTTGCCGCCGACCTGGCCATCAGCCACGCGGAAAAACAACTGGTTCTCACCGCTGAAACCGATCGCGCGCTGATCGGCGAGTTTATTGCCGAGGTTTCAGCCAACGGCGCCGGCAAAGGAGAAAAGAACTAGATGCCCGCCTTTGTCCCCCGTTATGCCACGGCCTTTCTTGAGGTAGTAACGGCTGCAAACCTCGATACCGCGGCCATCGACCGGCAGTTCACTGATTTTCTGGGCACCTGGAACGGCAGCGCAGAGCTGCGCACCTTCTTCGAGAATCCGGCGATTGCGGCCGTGCAGAAGGTTGCCATTCTCGACAAGCTGAATGCCAGGCTGGGGCTCCAGAAGGAACTGCGCAACCTGATCGCCGTGCTTATCGACAACGACCGCATTGCCCACGTGGCCGAAGTTGCGGCCTCGTATCGGCAATTGCTACAGCAGCAAATGGGCATCAAGCCGGCAGAGATTTTAACCGCGCGCGCGCTGAGCGCCGAAGAACAAGCTCAACTGGTAGCCGAAGTATCGAAGCTGGCGGGCGCAAAAATCGATGCCAGTTTCAAGCTCGATCCCAGAATGATTGGCGGCGCGGTGGTGCGCATCGGTTCAACGGTTTACGACGGCAGCGTTCGCGGCCGGTTGGAGAGGCTGAAAGAAGTGCTTGCAAGTGGTCAGTGACCACTGACCACCAAAGGAAAGTACATGGCTCAAATCAAAGCAGACGAAATTACTGAGCTCCTGCGGGAGCAGATTGCAAATTACGACTCGAAGGTGCAGGTCGACGAGGTTGGCACCATCACCTCGCTCGGCGACGGCATCGCCCGCCTGCACGGCCTCGACAAGGTCATGGCCGGCGAGTTGCTCAGCTTCCCGCACGGCATTGCGGGGCTGGCTCTTTCTCTCGAAGAAGACCAGGTCGGTTGCGTTGTTCTCGGTGACTACACCGAGCTCAAAGAAGGTGAAGAGGTAAAGCGCACCTGCAAGATTCTTTCCGTCCCGGTGGGTCCGGAGATGATTGGCCGCGTAGTGAATGCTCTCGGCATGCCCATTGACGACAAGGGCCCCATCGCCACGACTGCCACTCTTCCCGTTGAGCGCCTCGCGCCCGGCATTATCGACCGCCAGCCGGTGCGCGAGCCCATGGCCACCGGTCTCAAAGCCATCGACGCCATGATCCCCATCGGCCGCGGCCAGCGCGAGCTGATCATCGGCGACCGCCAGACCGGCAAGACCGCCGTTCTGCTCGACACCATCATCAACAACGCCAAGAACGATCTGATCTGCATCTACTGCGCCATCGGTCAGAAACGCTCATCGATTGCGCAGGTTGTGCAGACGCTCACTGAAGCCGGAGCCATGGGCCACACCATCATCGTGGCCGCCTCGGCATCGGAGCCGGCGCCGATGCTTTATCTCGCGCCCTATGCCGCAACTGCCATGGGCGAATACTTCCGCGACAACGGCAAGCATGCGCTGGTGATGTACGACGATCTTTCCAAGCACGCCATGGCGTATCGCGAGATTTCACTTCTTCTGCGCCGTCCGCCCGGCCGTGAAGCCTATCCAGGCGATGTGTTTTATCTCCACTCTCGCCTGCTTGAACGCTCATCGAAAATGAGCGACAAGAAGGGTGGCGGCTCGCTGACCGCTCTTCCGGTGATTGAGACCCAGGCCGGCGACGTCTCGGCCTACATTCCCACCAACGTTATTTCCATTACCGACGGACAGATCTTTCTCGAGACCGATCTCTTTAACTCCGGCGTTAGGCCGGCCGTGAACGTGGGTCTTTCCGTTTCGCGCGTCGGCTTCTCGGCGGCCATCAAGGCTGTAAAGCAGGTTGGTTCCACACTCAAGCTGGATCTAGCGCAGTACCGTGAACTGGCCGCCTTCGCTCAATTCGGATCCGATCTCGACCCCCTCACTCAGAAGCAGCTTAACCGCGGCCAGCGCCTTACGGAACTCCTGAAACAGCCGCAGTTCCAGCCGCTCACCTGGCAGCAGCAGGCGGTGGTGCTGTTTGCTGGCACGCAGGGCTACCTCGACGATCTGAAGGTCTCTGACATTCGCGCCTTTGAAGACGGATTGCACAAATACTTTGCGACCGCGCAGGCGGCGCTCATTGAAGACTTAACCAAGAAGAAGCAATTGGACGACGACATCAAAAACCGCCTGCACGCAGCAATGAAGGAGTACTCAGCGAACTTCAAGCAGGAGTTGGCAGCCGCCGCCGCTGCGTAAGAGGAGCCTATAGCTGTTAGCGGTTAGCTGTTAGCTGTTAGCTCTTAGCTCTTAGCTGTTAGCTCTTAGGAAAGTCTGATCCAGTTGCCGTTTTGAAAGGGCACGGCTTCAGCCGTGCCGAAAAGGCAGGCA
>JASHVU010000681.1 GCA_030044455.1 Acidobacteriaceae bacterium
GGACCGCCATCGAGCGAATACTCAGCGTGCGCAATCGGTGAAGTTGCATCCTCAGCATCGAAGAAAACATGGATCCACTTTGGGCATGGCGCGTGCTCGCACCCGCCTGTCCCCATTTCGGCCTTCAACGTCACCACCGGAGACGTGGTATCCACCTCAAACCGGTCGCTCACTCTTTCTCCCGTAAGCGCATCGCCAGGCGTGTGCGAAGGAGAGTCCGATGCAACCACCTTCACCTGGTATCCGCCATCGGGAATCAGGTCCGCGTCGAAGCTGTAGGCCTTCTCCGTGATCTTGTCTTTCAGCAGCCGCCAGACACTCTCGCCATCCCCGCGCAGATAAATCGAATAGATCAGATCGTCGCCATTGTCGTCGTGCGCAGCCCAGCGAACCGTCACCGCGGTCCTGTCTTTTACCGCCTGCAGCGGGGTACTCGAACTCGTGCTGCCGTCAATCGTCACGCCCTGGCCTGAAGACGGCAGCGAAATATTTACTGTCGGCTGGTTGGGCATCGCTGGCTGCGGGGTCCACCGCGCTCCCGGCACAACTACCAACTCGTCCACCACCGGCGCCGCGTTCACCGGCAGATAGTTCACCCCAACGCTACCCAGCATACCGTTGGGCTCGAGTACCACCTTCCATTGCAGAAACCGTCCCGACGCCGACGCCACCACACCGTCCTTCAACGGTTCCCAATCGGTCCAGCCTCGAACTGGTTGCTCAATGTTCCCGGTGCGGGTAAAAATCTCATACGCATTCGAGCCGGGCTCAATCTCTATACGGCCAAAGCGGGCCATCGCGCCGGTATCCAGAACGTCGCTCGCATATTCATGTTTCTCGGCCACGCCCAGTTCCACCAGCTTGCCGGTGTTGCCGGTGCCTATCAGCAGTCCATCTCCACGCGTCGCCAGGCACAATCCCTGCTGCGCATCCAGATGCCCCACATCGGCAAAGCTGCCGTCGTCCTCAATGTGATAAATGTGCCCTCGATTGCCGCTCAGCGCCAGCACCCCGCCAGCGCGCGCCGCCAGGCCGTACACAATGTCGTCTTTGCTTGCCCACAGCTTGCGCGGCGCCTGTCCTGCGGTGATTGCATAAATCTCTGTCCCCTCAGGAACCGACGTGCTTTCGTTGGCTGCCTGCGTCGACTGCGGACTCACAATCGTGATGCTGATCTGGCCCACGCCCTGCACCGGCAGCGGGGGCAGGGGATTGTGACTCTTGTCGCCCACACTCGCCGCGTAAATCGTCCCATTCGCTCCAATCGCGATCGATGTGATCTCCCTGCGCGGCGCCTCGAATAGCACATACCCCTTGCCATTGGGATCAATCCGGTACACCAGCCCCGATCCGTCCGAACCAGCAATCAGATTCCCCTTCGCATCCCATGCCAGGCAGCGGATGTGAGCTTCATCGCTCTTAAAAAACTCTTCTGCCTGCGATCCGGGCTTCGAAACATCAACCCGATAAACGGCCGCCGGGTTCCCGGTGGCGATATACATCCGGCCCGCTCGGTCGAATGTCAGGTCCCAGACGTAGCGCGACTCCCGTCCTGACTTGTCCCCATCGCTCTTGTCGCCGTCACTCTTTCCTGATCCGTCATGCCTTCCATCAATGGCCTTCTCAACGTCGAACACCACCGTCGCGTTATCGTCACTCTGCTTTTCAGTTGCCGCCGGGTCCAGCTTGAACACCTTGCCGCTCGGCAATGTCGCTGCGTAAAGTGCACCGTCAGGACCCATCTTCAGCGCCTGCACGCTCACATCTTTGCTTTCAAACAGCGTGAAAGCTTTGCCGTTTGGCCCTACGCGCAATACAGTCGCCGGCGATCCTGTTCCCAGGTATGCCACGCCGCTTTTGTCCACCGCCACTGACCACACGAACGTCGACGGTGTAGTCAGCACATCCTTGACACCTGGTCCCTGGCGCAGGTGCCCGTCGCTCTCAATTGCCACACCCTCGGGCGTGCCCTTCTCAAACTCCTCGAACTGCGACTGCGTCCAGAGATGCGTTTCCTGGGCAGGGCAGGTGTCGGCTGCAGAGGTGAGAAAAGCGCACAGCGTCAGCGCAAACAGCAATCGGCTCGAAACGGCTCTGAAAAAGTGAAACATGCTGAGGATGAGTCTACTAAAGACGGCCTGCCCCAAACGATTGATTGGGGCAATACTTAGACGATCATTCCGGCCCGCAAGCGTTCGCGCCCCGGGCAGCGTCAGTTATTCGTATTCCGTCTTAGTACTACAGTTGTAAATGGTGCTTCCGGAGGGAGCAGGGGCCTTTAGGCCCCTGAAAATTCGCCGGAATCAAGTGGCCTTTAGGCTCGGACCTTTGCGGTTTTATGCAATTACAACTGTAGCCTTAGAATGAACCATGCAACGACCTACCCGTTTCGCTATTCTCGTGCTCACTCTGGTTGCCGCTCCCCTCTTTGCCCAGTCTCACGGCCCGCATCACTCTCGCTACCCCAACACGGCCTCCAACGACCCTCAGCTTCAGATTCCTGCCGACCAGGCCCAATCCTGCTTCGTGCCCGACACCAAATTTACCGGCTACGAGCAGTTTGAGCAGTTCGACGAATACCCGCATCCTGCCAGTCGCGGATACCTCTGCATCGCCATCCCTCCCGGCAAAACCTTCGTCATTGATCACCTCTTTGCCGAGGCCGACTACGATGCCGAGTTGCCCGCGCCGGCCGAATGGTACCTCGACACCACCAACGGCGGTTACCAGTCGATGATCGGCTTCGCTGCCACTCGCGTCGGGGCGCTTACCGCAAATCCACATTACATGCTTTCGCAGTCCGTCCATCTCGCCGTGAACGGCGGAACGCGCGTCACCCTCATCATGCACAGCTATTACGTAGGCTCCAGCAATTCCGTCAACGAAACGCCGGGCACCGCCAGCCTGCTGATCTCCGGCCACTGGGAGTAGCCCCGCTGCTCCCTCGGCGCAAACTGGAGAGCTGGAGGGAGCAGAGGCCTTTAGGCCTCTGGATCTAGCAGGGGCTAAGCGAGCTTTAGCCCCGGAACGGAGCTCGCCGCATCCCTCCTAGCGCAACTCGCTCCCACCCTTCGTGTCTATACCAGACAAGAAAACGGCCGGACGAGACTCGGCCGCCAAAGGATACAGGTCAATGCAGAACCGAGCCCTTTCAATTCTTTCTTCCCTCGCGCTGGCCTCAGCAATGGCGATGGCGCAATCCTCGAACCCAGCCCCAGCCCCGACCAATTCCCCTGACCAACAGTCAGACCAGCAAGTCGGCATCGCCGGCCAGAACGCCGAGGATAACCCAGCCGCTCAACAGCCCCAGCGCCGCCCTGCAAATCCTCAACGCCAGGCAATGTTTCTCGCCCGGCAGCTCGGCCTCAGCCGCCAGCAGGTTGCCCAGATCAGGCCCATCATCGCCGATCGCCAGCAGCAGATTCAGATCCTCCGCACCGACCAGAGCCTCACTCCGCGCGACCGCCGTTCCCGCGTGCAGGGAGTTATGCACGACAGCCGCAACCGCATCGAAGCTTTGCTGACAGATTCGCAAAAGCAGCAATTCGAGCAAATGCTCGCTGACCGCCGCGCCCGCCGCCAACAGCAACTCGCGCAGCCACAGACCGAGCCGCCAGCCCAGCCGCAAGAGCAGCCACAGGCTCAGCCCCAGCCACAATAAGACAATTGCGGTAGCCCAGCGCGCCAATAATCTGATTTTCGGATTTGAAGAGCCGGCAGAACCACCGGCTCCGTCATCGTCTAAAGTTCCAGCACGTTGTCTTCGATCGCCAGTCTCACATTGCCGTCAGACTTGGCCAGTCGCCGCACTGCTTCGGGCTTGTCGACCCCAGCCTTCAACATCACCAGCGCCACCGGCACGCTGCGGCCGGCGCTCTTGATGGTATCAACCGCCTTGGCGCGGTCAACCCGGCAGGTTGCCATCAATACCCTGATGCCGCGCTCCACCAGTTTCGAGTTCTGCATGTGCACGTTTACCATCAGGTTTTCGTATACGTAGCCCAGCCGTGTCATCGCGCCCGTAGTAATCATATTCAGGATCATCTTCTGGGCGGAGCCCGCTTTCATGCGTGTCGAACCGGAGACCACTTCGGGCCCCACATCGGCCACGATCGTGATTTCGGCAGCTGACCCAATCGGAGTTCCGTGGTTGCAGGTAACGGCCGCAGTATGCGCGCCGCGGGCTCGGGCATAGGCTGTCGCCGCAACCACATAAGGCGTGCGACCCGAAGCCGAAACCCCAATCACGATGTCTTTGCGGGTGGGCCGGCGCCGCGCGATGTCGCGCTGGCCAAGTTCCTCTGAGTCCTCGTTCACTTCAACCGCCGACGCCAGCGCCTTCGGTCCTCCGGCCATGATGTATTGCACCTGTCCGGGAGCCGTCGAATACGTCGGGGGGCACTCTGAAGCGTCAAGAGCTGCAATGCGGCCGCTCGATCCGGCGCCTATATAGATCAGCCGGCCCCCATCGCGCAAACATCGGGCTACCTGATCGATGACTTGGGCAATCTCTGGAATGGCTTTCTTGACCGCACCCGAAATCTTCGCGTCTTCGTGGTTGATGATGCGGGCCATGTCAAGTGCTGATTTGGTGTCGAAACCTTGTGAGGCCTCATTTTGGCCTTCTGTACTCAGGTGCTCGAGCAACGAGGCTTCTGAATTTCCGGTGCCGTTTTTATGACTTCCGGGCGCCTCTTGCACGGTTATGCTTGGTAGCATCGCATCGGTCCCCAATTTTTAATTGTATCTTGGAAACTACGCAACAACTCATAATTATGCGACGATTCTTTAACCCCGAATCTATCTGAAAACCGAGGAATAGGCGTCACCATTTTGGACCTTTTTTGATCGCATTTTCGCCGCTTTGAATAAATCGATATTCCTCATTGCCAATATTTGTGACCACGTTTACAGGGCCTCCCGTACGGCATCATGGAACACCGGCCAGACCTCGCGAATCAGCCGGCTCGACCGGTCAGGCCAGGTTCGATTGGTGAGAAGCACCACCACAATGTGGGCCTCCAGATCGATCCATAGCGAGCATCCGCTAAACCCAAGGTGCCCGATCGAATGCTTCGAAAAATACCGCCCCGACGTCGAACCCTCCGATGGCGTATCCCACCCCAGCGCGCGAGAACTGCCTTCCGGCCCCTGCCGTTCGGCAAACATCTCAACCGTCTCCCGGCTGAACAGGCCAGTTCCTCCGTCCGCACCGGATCCGCCTCCGGCGCGAAGAACTGCCCTCGCGAACCGCAACAGATCCGGAACACTCGAGAACAACCCGGCATGCCCTGAAACGCCGTGCAGCACGGCCGCGTTTTCGTCCTGAACTTCGCCTTGGATCACCCGATGACGCCACGCCGTGTCCTCTTCCGTTGGCGGAATCGACGGCCGGCTATGAGGGGCAGGGCAGTACCAGGTAGCGGTCATCCCCAACGGCGCAAAGATCTCCCGATGTGTCCAGTTAGGCAACCTTTCACCCGCAATTACCTCGAGCGCCTTTCCCAGCAGAATGAACCCGGGGTCAGAGTATTCCGCTCGCGTGCCAGGCTCGGCCTCCAGCGGCAGTTCCAGGCAGTCCCGCAACAACGCGGCCCGTGAATGCGCCGTCTTGAAAAAAGGGGCATACCCCGGAAGCCCCGAACTGTGCGCGAGAAGATGCCGCAGTTTCACGTGCCGTGCCCCGTCACCGGCTGGCCGGCCTACCACGAAACCCGGCAGCACCTCCCCAAGGGGCATGTCAATATCCAGCTGACCGCGCTGGTAGAGCAGCATGGCCATCGCCGTCGTCGCAACTACTTTCGTCACGCTGGCCACGTCGAAAACCGTCTCAGGCCCTACCCTCGCCGAATCGTCTGCGTAGGTGAATCGCCCTAGCGCTCCATTCAGAACGATCTCGCCGCCTGATAGAACCCCATATGCACATCCAGGAAAGGCCCGCTGCCCGATCGCCGTATCCAACACTTCAACAACAGAATCAAATCCCCCATCAGGACGCCCTTCGCCGCACGCAGTATCAGTGAGTCTGTCCATCATGGCTTACTGGAATCTTAGCTCCAACCCGCTTTCAGCCGCCCCACAGCCAGATGATTCCCGGACCGCCCCAGGCCTTGCGCGCTATCCTTGACAGCGGACAGAAAGTCTATAGGAAAGTTCTCAGGGAGGTTTTTATGCGATTGCTCCAGGGGATTTTGCCGGTTCTGTTTGTGGGCAGTTTTCTGGTCGGGCAGACGGCTCTTGGTCAAGCCCCGGATTCGGCTCCGGGCCAATCCCCAGCCCAACCCGCGGCTGCCAGCCAGACCAACCAGTCCGTGGGCATCAGCGCCACTCCCGAGCGCCCTGCCTACATCGTTCCAACAGGAACCAAGGTTCTGCTCCAGCTCAACAGCGCCATTAACACCAAAAGCGCCAAGCCGGGAGATGGCGTGTACCTCACCTCGATATTCCCGGTGGTAGTGGGCAATCGGGTCATGATTCCCACCGGAGTCTACGTGCAGGGAGTCATTGACCGCGTGGTTCGCGGCGGACGCATCAAGGGCAAGTCGCAGCTCGACATGCACTTCACTTCCATCATCTTTCCCAACGGTTCGGTCGTTGAGATTCCCGGCATGGTAAACACCCTTCCGGGGGCCAGAAACCAAACCGTCAAAAACGACGGAGAGGGAACCATCGAGCAGGACGGAGATAAGGGTCGCAACGCGGGAGAAACGGCAAAGATTGCAATTCCGACCGGAGCCGGCGTCGGCACCATCGGAGGAGCTTCAACCGGTCATCCGATTGAAGGTGGGTTAGCAGGTCTCGGAGCTGGCCTCGCTACAGTCGGCATTGTCTCGCTCTTTACGCGCAACGCCGACGTCGAGATTCCTTCCGGAACCCAGGTCGAGATGCTTCTCCAGCAACCGCTCAAGCTTCAGAACTCAAACATGGCCGGCGCCGCGGGTGCAAATACGTCTCTGGTTCCTGCTCCCGACCAGCCACAACCACTTCCCAAACCGCAGCGCGAACAAATGGTCTGTTCCAACGGCTCGTTTGGCTGCCAATAACTTCCAGAAAAAATTCGGTCTTAAACAACAGCTGGTTATCAGGTTAACGGGTTGACTGCCGGGTAACGGGTTGGTTCTCAGGTTAACGGGTTGACTGCCGGGTAATGGGTTGGTTCTCAGGTTAACGGGTTGAGCTATGATCTGCTGCCGCCGTCTGTTAAATGCCCCGGTTCACGTCTGGCTTCGTCATTGGTGCACCGGCACACGCGGTCCGCTACAGCAGCTTCACGTTCTGCATGATCAGGCCGGCCCGCATTAAAGTGCAGTTGCCGCTCTGGTCACACCGGTAATGAATGCTCGATCCGCTGTCCTCTAACGAAGCCGCTGCGGATGCCGCTGCCGATGCGCCGATCACGAACGTTCTGCCCTCGTACGACTCGATCGTGCCTGTGATTGCGTTAAAGTCCGCGACCGTTACGTCGCCTTCGCTGAAAAACTTGTAGTTCTCGGTTCCGGCTGAAACTACCGCCGGAAGTTGTGGCGCCCCCGCTTCAACCTGCGACGGGGTATGGTTCGGCACGGTTGCGATCTCTGCCGGAACGACCGGCCGAGCAATCGCTTTGATCTGTCCGTTCCCGTGATGCGCGTGGGTTTGGTTAGGAGTTACAGGAACGCTGACCGCGGCGGTCTGGATGGGGGAGGGCTTCGAAATGCTGGCGGGCACGCTTGCCGCGCGACTCGTCTCGACGGCAGGCTGCACGGTTGCTGTAACTTGCGGCGCAGCCGTAACAACGTGCTCAACGGTCGCGTTGGCCTCGACAGGAGGCGCATCCTGAAATACCAGCGTGGGGTTGCCAGGGTGGAGCGTGGCCATGGCCAGTCCAGTGCCCGCCACCGTTCCCAGGGCGCAGCCCATCACCATGTAAGCGAGAGCAAGCGGAAGCAGGTTGCCGCGTTGCCTTGCAGGCGGCGGTTGCCTGTACCCGTAGGCAGCAACAACATCGGAGAATGGAAGGTAGGTTGCCATAAAAAGTACGACAGTTTTTGCTGTCTTGCTCTCCTTTCGAGATTGTCAACATTTCAACACCACCCGCGATGACCGACAATGCTCCTTATGAGTGATTACTGCTAGTGATTCCAAGTGATTACTGCTAGAGGTTACAAGGGTTACCACCAAATGAGGTTACCTCCAGGCGATGCCCTCGCCCCACTTATCGGCAGGCTGTATCCCGTCAATCAGCCGCACCATTTTGAGGAGCATCTTCATTTCTGAATCGCCTCGTAAAATCGACAGAACCGTTTTGCGCTCAACTCGTCTATACTTTTTGTAAGGACCCTCCACTGTGGCCTGGGCGATTCGCAACACTATTTGCGCAACTGCTTTGTTACGATGAACATGCACCACGAAGGCTCCAGACATATCACTTTCCAAGGATGAAGAGAGCCATGGCGATGCTCCCCGAACCGCCTGCAGGAACAGGCCCCAGCTCCGGAGCCGCAACCGGTTCACCCGAGCTGGCGCCGATGCCACCGCCTCGGCGATCGGTTTCCCTGGGACTCTGGCTGCGCGACCTGGTCTTTTCCGCCCTTGCATCCGTGCTCATCATCACCTTTCTCTACCAGCCGGTCCGCGTCGAGGGCACCAGCATGCTGCCCCGGCTCGAAGACCATGACCGCCTCTTTATCAATAAGTTTGTCTATCACTTGGAGCGAATTAACCGCGGCGACATCGTCGTCTTCCGCTATCCCGAAGACGAAGAAAAAAGCTACATCAAACGGGTCATCGGATTGCCGGGCGACCGCCTGCGCATCATTCACGGTCAGGTCTACATCAACGGTCTGCCCATCAGCGAGCCTTACGTCCCCGAAATGTACCGTGACGAACGCTCCTACGCCGAGCTCACCATCCCTCCTGACCATTACTTCATGATGGGCGACCACCGCTCCATCTCCTCTGATAGCCGCGACTTCGGGCCCGTTGCCCGCGAGCTGATCTATGGCAAGGCCGTCTTTGTCTACTGGCCTGCCAAAGACGCCGGCGTCGTCCGCTGAGTAGCTCCGGGCTCCAGCCTGGGGCCCCCGGCGAGTGATTCTTGCTCGCTGGGGTGGTAGCCCGGTTGTCGTACGGGTCTCCAGCGAGCTGCGAGGGGCGCAGACCCGCACACTCGTCCCCGGCCCCCTCCAAGGCTCTAAAGACCGCCGTTCATTAAAAGCTTATTTCCACCCAGTAATCCACCGCCCAATCTCTGCTAAAATCGATTGAATCCACTCCCCGGAGCGGCAATGCAGGCAATTCTCGCGCTCGAAGATGGGCGCACCTTCCGTGGCCACGGGTACGGCCACCCCGGCGAATGCCAGGGCGAAGTCGTTTTTAATACATCTCTTACCGGTTATCAGGAAATAGCTACCGACCCCTCCTATGCCGGCCAGATTGTCGTTCTCACCAATCCCCAAATCGGAAACTACGGCACCAACCACGCCGACAATGAGTCAGCCAAGCCTTACATCGAGGGCCTGATCGTTCGCGAGTTCTCCGCCATCAGCTCCAACTGGCGCTCCGAGCAGGTCACCGATGAGTACATGGAGCGCTATTCCGTCCCCGTCCTGGCCGAGATCGACACCCGCGCCCTGGTTCGTCACTTGCGTACCCACGGCGTCATGCGCGGCGTCATCTCGACAAAGATCGACGATGTTGACACTCTCGTCCAAAAAGCCAGAAAAATCAGGAAGATGGACGGCACTGACCTCGCCAAAGTGGTCAGCACCGCATCTACTTACGAGTTCGATTCCGACGATCATCGCAACCAATCGGGAAATCCACTCTTACCTAACTCTCTTGTCCAAAGCGCAAAACAGCGTAAGCTGCATGTAGTGGCTTATGATTTCGGCATCAAACACAACATTTTACGCATGTTGACGCGTGAAACCTGCCGCGTCACCGTGGTCCCAGCCCAGACCACGGCCGACGACGTCCTCGCCATGAAACCCGACGGCGTCTTCCTTTCCAACGGCCCCGGTGACCCTGAACCCGTCGACTACGCCGTCAAAGCCATACGCCAATTCCTGGGCCGCGTACCGGTCTTCGGCATCTGCCTCGGCCACCAGCTCACCGGCCTGGCCCTCGGCGGACGCACCTACAAACTCAAGTTCGGCCATCACGGAGGCAACCACCCGGTCCGCAATAACTCCACCGGCAAAGTCGAAATCACCGCCCACAATCACAACTTCGCCGTCGACCCCGACTCCATCAACGCCAATGAGGTCGAGCTAACCCACTTCGACCTCAACGACCAGACTCTGGAAGGGTTACGCCACAAAACCCTCCCGCTTTTCAGTGTGCAGTACCACCCCGAAGCCGCCCCCGGCCCCCACGACTCGCACTACCTCTTCAGCGACTTCCGCAAAATGATGGAGGAGTGGAAGGGATGACTCGAGGCGCAACCATCACTTTCGACATCAACCAGCAGCGGGGCTTTTGGCTCCGCTGTTTTTTGGAGCAAACTCCCCTCGATTCCCGACCCACGGACCACTAATAAAAAATGCCACGCAGAAATGACATTCAAAAAATCCTCGTGATCGGCTCCGGCCCGATCGTCATCGGCCAGTCCGCCGAGTTCGACTACTCCGGCACCCAGGCCTGCAAAGCTCTGAAACAAGAGGGCTACGAGGTCGTCCTGGTCAACTCGAACCCGGCCACCATCATGACCGATCCCGAGCTCGCAGACCGCACCTACATCGAGCCGCTCACCCATGAGTATGTCGAAGAAATCATTAGGATCGAATCAGAACTCCTCCAAAACGCTGCCCCCCCGCAGGGGGCGGAGCGGGGCAAGTTCGCCCTTCTGCCCACCGTTGGCGGCCAAACCGCCCTCAACCTCGCCGTGGATCTGGCCGACTCCGGCGTCCTCGACCGCTACAACGTCGAGCTCATTGGCGCCAAGCTCCAAGCCATCAAGAAAGCTGAAGACCGCCTTCTCTTCAAAGACGCCATGGTCCGCATCGGGCTCGAGGTCTCTAAATCCGCGCTAGTCAACAACCTGCGCGACGGACTGGACTTCGCCGGCAAGCTCGGCTTCCCGGTCCTCATCCGCCCCAGCTTCACCCTGGGAGGCTCCGGCGGCGGCATCGCCTACAACCGCGAAGAGCTCATGGAGATCCTGGCCCGCGGCCTCGACCTCTCTCCTGTCCATGAGTGCCTCGTCGAGGAGTCCGTCCTCGGCTGGAAGGAATTCGAGCTCGAAGTGATGCGCGATCTCGCGGATAACGTCATCATTATCTGCTCGATTGAGAACTTTGACCCCATGGGCGTCCACACCGGTGACTCCATCACCGTCGCCCCCGCCCAAACCCTCACCGACCGCGAATACCAGAAAATGCGCGACGCCGCCATCGCCGTCATGCGCGAAATCGGCGTCGAAACCGGCGGCTCCAACGTCCAGTTTGCTGTCAACCCGGTCGACGGCCGCATGACCGTCATCGAGATGAACCCGCGCGTCTCCCGCTCCTCGGCGCTGGCCTCAAAGGCCACCGGCTTCCCCATCGCCAAAATCGCCGCCAAGCTCGCCGTCGGCTACACCCTCGACGAGATCCCCAACGACATTACCCGAAAAACCCCCGCCTGCTTCGAGCCCACCATTGACTACGTGGTGGTCAAAATCCCCAAGTGGCAATTCGAGAAATTCCCCGGCGCCGACGATACGCTCGGCCCCCAGATGAAGTCCGTGGGCGAAGTCATGTCCATGGGCCGCACCTTCAAAGAAGCCCTCATGAAGGCTTGGCGCGCCCTCGAAACCGGCAAAAAGACCGGCACTGAAGTCCTTGATCCCCGCCGCCTTACCCAGATGCTCGTTACCCCCAAACCCGAACGCCTGGGCTATATCCGCTTTGCCTTCGAGCGCGGTATGGGCGTCCGCGAAGTCGCCCGCCTCACCGGCATGGATCCATGGTTCCTTTACCAGATCCGCGAAATCACCCTCGAACAGGCCGCAATCTCAAAAACCAGCCTCGACACCATAGCAACCGAGCAATTCCGGAGGCTCAAGCGTCTGGGCCTCAGCGACGAGCGCATCGCCACCGAGTGGAAACTCGTGGGTCACGAGGGCATAAAGCAGGTGAGGGAACTGCGCGAGAAGAAGGGAATCCGCCCCGTCTTCAAGCTCGTCGACACCTGCGCCGCCGAATTCGAATCCATGACGCCCTACCTCTACTCAACCTACGACGAGGAGGACGAGGCGCCTCCGACCGACAAGCCCAAGATCATCATTCTTGGCTCCGGTCCCAACCGCATCGGTCAGGGCATCGAATTCGACTACTGCTGCTGCCATGCCGCGTTCGCGCTCAAAGACGACGGCTACGAGACCATCATGGTCAACTGCAACCCTGAAACCGTCTCCACCGACTACGACACCAGCGATCGCCTCTACTTCGAACCCCTGGTCCTTGAAGATGTGCTGGCCATCTACAACCACGAGGCGCAGTCTGGCGCCAGCATCGGCATGATCGTCCAGTTCGGCGGACAAACCCCGCTCAACCTCGCCCAGCGTCTGCGCGCCGCAGGCGTCCCCATCATCGGCACTTCTCCTGAATCCATCGACCTTGCCGAAGATCGCAAACGTTTTGGCAAGCTCCTCGAAGAATTGGAGATACCTCAACCTCCCGGCGGCACAGCTACCAGCGTCGCCGAAGCCCTCGCCGTCGGCGAGCGTATCGGCTATCCGGTCCTGGTGCGCCCTAGTTACGTCCTCGGCGGCCGCGCCATGGTTATCGCCTATAACGCCGCCGCCGTCGATCGTTACATGCGCGAGGCCGTCGAATATTCCCAGGAGCGCCCCGTTCTCATCGACCACTTCCTTGAGAACGCCATCGAGGTCGATGTCGACGCCCTTTGCGATTCAAAAGATGTTCTGATCGCCGGCATCATGCAGCATATTGAAGAGGCCGGCATCCACTCCGGAGACTCTTCCTGCGTCCTGCCTGCCGTCGGCATCGCCCCCGAAACCCTCGAAACCCTCCGTACCTACACTCGAAAGCTGGCCCTGGCTCTCAAGGTTGTTGGCCTGGTCAATCTCCAGTTCGCCATTCAAAAAGACACCGCGGGGCAAGACTGCGTCTACGTCATCGAGGTCAACCCGCGCGCTTCGCGCACCGTCCCGTATGTCTCCAAGGCCACCGGCATCCCGCTCGCCAAGGTCGCATCCCGTCTCATGACCGGACGCACCCTCCGCGAGCTCTTACCCAATGAACTGGCGTCTGGTCAGGACCTCGGCACCGGCACGCACTATTACGTCAAGTCGCCGGTCTTCCCATGGAACAAGTTTGCCGGCGTCGATACCGTCCTCGGCCCCGAAATGAAGTCCACCGGCGAAGTTATGGGAGTAGCCGCCACTTTCGGCGAGGCCTTTGCCAAAGCCCAGCTCTCCGCCGGCCAGATTCTCCCGACCGGGGGCACCGTCTTTTTTACCGTTAACGACCACGACAAAGAACCAGTCGTCGAGCTCGCCCGCCGATACGTCCATCTCGGTTTTAATATCGTCGCCACCGAGGGCACCGCTAAAGTGCTCGAACAGGCAGGAATGACGGTCGAGCGCGTCTTCAAGGTGAAAGAGGGCCGCCCCAACGCAGTCGACCTCATCAAGGGTGACCGCATTCAACTCATCGTCAACACCCCCCGCGGCCAGGACACTTTCTTCGACGAAAAGGCCATCCGACGCGCAGCGGTCCTGGCGCGCGTGCCAACCATTACCACGCTCGCCGCCGCCCAAGCCGCCGCCGACGGCATCGCCGCGATGCAGCGCCACCAGACCACGGTCTTCAATCTGCAGGAGTTACACAAAGCAAACGGTCGGTAGGGAATCGAAGTCACCGGCTCCTTAAGAAGCGCCCTTATCAAGCACCGCCCGAATCAGGTAGCGCCGCGCTCCAACGCGGTTGTACCGCCAG
>JASHVU010000682.1 GCA_030044455.1 Acidobacteriaceae bacterium
GCTTGCAGTCATCGAAGACGAGTTCGCAAGTGCTCGAGGCACGAATGCCGAGCTTGTCTTCCTTGCGGCCAACCGTGAATCCTTGCATACCCTTCTCAACGATGAAGGCGGTCACGCCCTTGTAGTCCGCGGCCGGATCGATGGTGGCAAAAACGATAAAGATTCCGGCCTCGTTGCCATTCGTGATCCACAGCTTGCGGCCGTTCAGAACGTACTCGACGCCGCGCAACTCGGCACGAGTCTGCAGAGCAAAAGCATCAGACCCCGAGCTCGCTTCGCTTAGCGCGTAAGCACCTACGGTGTCGGTCGCCAGCCGCGCGAGGTATTTCTTCATTTGATCTTCTGTCGCCCAGCGCATGAGAGCAGCCGCGACAAGGGTGTTCTGCACATCGACAAGCACGCCAACCGCGGGATCCACCTGCGAAATGGCTTCGACAGCAAGCACCGAATCGAAGAATGTTCCGCCGCTGCCACCGAACTGCTCGGGAATTCCGATGCCCATGAGGCCCAACTCGAAAAGACTGCGGATGAGGCCCGCGTCCATATGCTGGTCTTCATCCATGCGTCGGACCAGCGGCGCAATCTGCTCCTGCGCGAACTGGCGCACGGTTGAGAGGAAGAGATTTTCGTCTTCGCTGAGTTCGGTGAGAGCGTTTGCAGTTCTTTCTGAATTCACGTTCAAGCGTCTCCCTGAGAGGAGCTAATTGCCTGGAGTATTATGACAGATGGCATTTGGCCTGTTTTCATGCAGATCGAGGATCATGCTTTTCTGGTTACTGGCGCGGCTTCAGGGCTGGGAGCAGCCGTAGCGCGGATGCTGACCGGTGACGGCGGTCGCGTGGTGATTGCCGACCTGAACCGCGAGGCGGGCGAGGCGTTGGCGAGGGAGCTCGGCGTTGCTGCGCGCTTTGCTGCGACCGATGTAACCAGCGAAGCCGATGGCAAAGCAGCCGTGGATTTCGCGCTTGCCGAGTTCGGGCACCTGCACGCGCTGGTGAACTGCGCCGGGGTGGCACCGGGCGAAAAGGTGCTGGGGCGCGACGGCCCGCACCGGCTCGAGACCTTTGCGCGAGCGGTGAACGTCAACCTAGTGGGAACCTTTAACATGATCCGGCTCGCAACGGCCGCTATTGCGTGCGAAGTTCCAGGCGCGGACGGAGAGCGCGGCGTAATTGTGAACACGGCTTCGATTGCGGCTTACGACGGACAGATTGGCCAGGCCGCCTATGCGGCGTCAAAGGGTGGAGTGGTCAGCCTCACGCTGCCCATCGCGCGCGAGCTGGCGCGTGTTGGCATTCGTGTGATGACCATTGCGCCGGGGGTATTTGAAACACCGATGGTGGCCGGCTTCTCCGCTGATGTGCAGGAGGCGCTGGGCAAAAGCGTGCCCTTCCCGGCGCGACTGGGCAAGCCCGATGAATACGCTGCGCTGGTGAAGCACATCTGCGAGAACACCATGCTGAACGGCGAAACGATCCGCCTCGATGGGGCGCTGCGCATGGCGCCCCGTTAGAAGCAATGCGCGCAGCCGGCCCTGATGAGCTGAGAGATCGAACGCCAAGCAACCACGCAAAAGGAGCAATCGATGGTCCACGATGATCCCATAGTGATTTGCGGCGCGGCCCGCACGCCCATCGGAGGCTTTCAAGGCGACTTCAAGGACCTGAGCGCTCCGCAACTCGGCGCAATCGCCATTCGCGCCGCCGTCGAGCGCGCCGGAGTGGCGCCAGACGCAATCGACGAGGTGCTGATGGGCTGTGTGCTGCCCGCAGGAGTGGGCCAGGCGCCTGCGCGGCAGGCATCGCTCGGCGCTGGACTCAAGCTCTCAACCGGCGCAACCACCGTGAACAAAGTTTGCGGATCGGGATTGAAGGCCGCGATGCTGGCTCACGATGTGCTCGTGGCCGGGAGCGCGCGCATTGCAGTCGCCGGCGGCATGGAGAGCATGACCAACGCTCCGTATCTGCTTGATCGCGCGCGGGCTGGATACCGGATGGGCCACCAGCGCGCCCTCGATCACATGTTCTTTGACGGGCTTGAAGACGCGTACGAAAAGGGCCGCTTAATGGGGACCTTTGCCGAGAAGTGCGCGCGCATGTACACCTTCTCGCGCTCCGAGCAGGATGCTTACGCTCTCGAATCGCTGAGGCGCGCGCAGCGGGCCGGCAGCGATGGCACGTTTGCCGCCGAGATTGTGCCCGTGACCGTAAAGCAGGGCGGTACTGAGCGCGTGGTGAACCAGGACGAACAGCCACTGAAGGCCAGGCCCGAAAAAATCCCCCTACTGAAGCCGGCCTTTGACGAGAACGGCACGGTGACCGCCGGCAATGCCAGTTCGATCTCAGACGGCGCGGCGGCGTTGGTGCTGATGCGGCGATCGGAAGCCGAGCGGTGCGGCATTGCCCCAAAGGCCACGATTGTGGGCCACGCCACTTATTCGCAGGAACCGAGCCTGTTTACCACGGCGCCCATCGGCGCGATTCGTCGATTGCTTGAACGGAGGGGATGGTCTGTCGACGAAGTTGACCTGTTCGAGATCAATGAGGCCTTTGCCGTGGTGGTAATGGCGGCGATGCGCGATCTGGATTTGCCGCACCAGAAGGTGAATGTGCATGGAGGCGCTTGCGCGCTGGGCCACCCGATTGGCGCTTCGGGCGCGCGCCTGATCGTCACCCTGCTGGCCGCACTCGAGAAATACGGCTTCAAACGCGGCATTGCTTCGCTGTGCCTGGGCGGCGGCGAGGCCGTGGCGATGGCGGTAGAGCGGATCTGAGTGTCCCAGATGTGCCTGATTTATACGCCTACTACCCCCCCTAATATTCCCTGGGAATCACTTGATTGTTTTCATGTGGTTAGCGAAAAAGCTTTGCGCTAAACGCATTGCAATCAACCCGTTGCGGCCAGGTTCTTGAAATCAAAATGGGTTATGCGCCATTTTTTGCGCCTCCCTGGACGCAACTCTATGAAAATAAAGATCCGGAGTTTGTCTGCGTCGGGGCGCCAAAAGCGGCCCCGAAACCATTTCGGCCCGGGGTCAATGGCTGCTTCTCAGCCAACGATCCGGGGCCGTTTTTCATAAGAATTCTCTGCCCTGGTATGAATGTAGCGCAGGAGGGGGAAATTACACGCAATGAGTCACGAGCAAAAGTGAGAGCTTTTGAATTCCGATGGCTGAGAGAGGGGCGGATCACCCTCAAGTAGCGTTGAAGCGTCTGAAATGAACGAGGTGCGAAGAGGTTGACACAGCTCGATGGAGGGTATGGCCAACTGGGAAGCCAGGCTGAACTTCACGGGCCCGAGACGGTTTGCGCCGGCAAGAGACAAACGCAAGGCTATAAAGAGCCTTGTGAACCGAGAGGTTGACGCACGGTGCAGCGAGGGCCCCGAGGGTGAAATCCCGCGGGGCTACTCGACACTCATGTAAGTTGGAGAAAATCGAAACGAATCTGGTCCGGATGATGCCTCTCGGGGCGGGAATTAGGTTTTGAAATCCGTGTCACCGCACCCACAACTGTGCGTTTCCTGACACAAATCCATGCTCAAAAGTAAAAGCTAACTCTTGTGGAATGAGTACTCTCCATTTGGTCCGGCCGATGCACTCTCGGTTTGCGTACGCGATTCGGGGCAAATGGGGAGGGTGCGATGAAGAGCTGGGATGCAGGGTTGGCGGCGGCGGTCGTGGTGGCGGGGTTGGCGGTGCAGGCGCGGACGCAAGGCGTTCAGAGTCTTACGCAGACTGTTCCGGCGGAAACGCAGAGCACATCGACAAAGCTGATTGTCGTGAGCCTTGAAGACCGCAAACTGGCGCTGGTCGAGAACGGCCAAGTGACCAAGGTTTACAGCGTGGCCGTGGGCAAGCCTTCAACGCCGAGTCCGGCAGGCGAGTACACAATCGGGCGGCGCGTGATGAACCCCACCTACCACCATGACGGTCGCACCGTCGCTCCCGGGCCGCACAACCCTGTGGGCGATCGCTGGATGGGCCTGAGCAAGCCTGGGTACGGCATTCATGGAACCAATGAGCCCAACTCCATTGGCAAGGCTGCCTCGCATGGATGCATTCGGATGGGCAAAGCGGATATCGAGGACCTCTACTCGCGGGTTGCGGTTGGCGACCAGGTTGAGATTGTGGGCCGGCGCAACGAGGAGACTGCAAAGTTGTTTGGCACGCCGCAGACGGCCCCGACAGAAAAGACCAAGGCGGCGATGGTGCTGGCCAAGGCGAATAGCCCGGAGCCAGATGCAACTCCGGCGGCAAGTTCTTCAGGCCCTGCAAGCGCGGCAGCGGGTTCGGCAATTGCGGTAGTCAGCCCGGCAACAGACTCTGAGACCGCAATCTCCACGCTGCTTCGGACCGGATCAGTGGTTTCGACCCTGGTGGTAGCCGGTGTTCTGTAAGAGGCGGCTATGAGCTTGATGGAGAGCGCTGTGGGTGGAATGGGATCGGTGCTGTTGACGGTGGCTTCCGGGCTGCTGTTTGAGGAGCTCACACTGGGCGCACTGGTGAGGTTGATTGTGGCGCCCCGGGTGCGCGGAGACGAAGAAACGAAGCGCCGCGGAAAAGATGCGCGCCCGCCGGGGTCATGAGATTGGCTACGGCGGGCGGGCCGGCCTGAAGCTCTCTTTCAAGCCGACCGCGGTTGTGGACCCGGAAGTCCAGGCCAGCTCCGCTCGTCAGGCTACCGGTTGCGCGCAGTGTGCGCAGCGGCGCGCGGCCAGCGGAATGTCGCTCAGGCACTCGGGGCAGGGCTTGGTAGTTGGCGCTGCAGGCGGCGCGGGTTTGGTGATTTTGGCCAGCATGTACTGCATGGGCAGCACGATGGCAAAGTAAATGGCGGCTGCCACCAGGAAAAAGTTAATGAGCGCGTTGAGCAGTTTGCCAATGTGAACGTCGCCGGGCGGGATGTAATTGGCGGGCAAGGGATTCGGCGGTGTGACGTGGTGCAACACCGGAATGTGAATCACGAGAGAAGAAAAATCGGGCGCGCCAATGAGCGCCGAGATCATGGGTGTAATCACGTCGGCTGTAATTGAAGCTGTGATGGCTCCAAACGCCGCGCCGATGATGACAGCGACCGCCAAATCTACGACGTTGCCGCGCAGAATGAAATCGCGAAATCCCTTTAACATCTCATCCTCCCATGGATGGCTTTTGGTTGATTTTCGAGGCAAGAACAAGAAGAAGTTCCATGGGCCGGGGAAACCCCGAAGTTGAAATGCCCGAAGTTGATTGAAGCATGGAGCTGTTGTCTGGACGCGGTGCCGGTTCGCGGCCCGCGGTTCCTGCCCATGCTACACGGAGTGGACCACAATTGGCACTGGGGGGGCCAGCGGTTTCACTCAGGTCAGCGTCATCAGGGCCACAATCGCGGCCAGAATCATGAGATCGGAGTAAAGCATGAGGAGAACGCCGGCGTGATAAAAGCTCCATTTGCTGCGCAGGCAGCGCACGGTTTCAACCATGCCCCATGCGGCAACCAGCAAAGCGACAATTTGCCAATCGGAAGCATGCAGGTCTTCGATATGGGGAAACCCTGCCAGCCGCAAGCTGCCGATGAACGCGCCAACTGAGAGCAGAATGCCACGCGCAATGGAGTGTTGACGCAGGCGAAAGATGGATAAGACGGGGAATCCCACACACCAGTATCGCCCTTGGCAGCGAGAGATTCAGGGCGGCTACCAGACCCGCCGGACGCCAAATGCATCAAGCTGCTGGTCGTTCGAAACAAGCGGCATATCTTCGTGAATGGCCTGCGCTGCAAGCATGCGGTCGAAGGGATCCCTGTGCTCTGCAGCGAGGCGGCCGGCTCGAAGCGCGTGCTCCACCGAAATCGGCAGCATTTGATACCCTGCTGCCTGTACCGAAGGAATGAAGTCCTCGGCAAGATCCTGCGCGAAAGAGATTCTCCCAAGACGATATTTGGTTGAAATCTCCCATGCCGAAGCGGCAGACACAACAATCTCGTTTGCAGCCGAGGCGATGATCCGCCGCGCTCGCTGCGAAAGCAGATCGTCCTCAAGAGCAGCCCACAAAAGCGTGTGGGTGTCGAGCAGGTACCTCATTGGCCTTCGCCATTCCAAAGCCGCAACTCATCTTCCGGCAGCGGGTCGAAAAACTCGGGCCCGATGCGCCCCCTGCCCTTGAGGAAACCCAAACGGCGGTTGCCCGTAACAGGCTGAACGGGCACGAGGCGAACCACAGGCTTGCGCTCGCGGCCCGAGGTGATCAATACGTCCTCACCGTTCAGCGCACGCTCCACAAGTTTTGAAAGATTCGTCTTGGCTTCGAATATAGTGGCTTTGTGCATGACGCTATCCTGCTAACATAGCTTAGCTAAGTTAGCAGGATGGGTCAAGAGTGCAGGCCTGCCGCTATCCCGCCACCGGTTCCATCTCGCGAAGCGACATAGTGTATGGCGCGCGCAGCACGCCGCGTTCGGTGATGATGGCTGCAATATATCTGGCCGGGGTCACGTCGAAGGCAGGGTTGCAGATGCCCACACCGTTCGGGGTCAGTTGCTTGCCGGCGTGATGCGTCACCTCTACATGCGGACGTTCTTCAATCGGAATCGTCTCGCCCGTCGCCGTCTTAAGGTCGATGGTGGACCACGGCGCAGCTACATAGAACGGGATGCCATGCTCTTTGGCCAGAATCGCCACGTTATAGGTGCCGATTTTGTTGGCGGTGTCGCCGTTGGCTGCAATGCGGTCTGCCCCCACCACTACTGCTTTAATCTTGCCCGAGCGCATCAGGCTTGCCGCCATGTTGTCGCAGATCACCGTGGTCGGAATGCCGTCGGCC
>JASHVU010000683.1 GCA_030044455.1 Acidobacteriaceae bacterium
TCAGAATCCGTGCCCGTTTTGCGTTGCGCGTCAACCCTGACGTCTTTGCCGATACCCATCCCTACATCTCCACCGGTTTGCGCGAACACAAGTTCGGGATCGATATCCGGCGGGCTCTGGGCCTCTATAAGCAGGCCGCCAACGACCGCTGGCTGTTGCCGTTCGGGGTCAGCGTACACATAGGCTCGCAAATCCGATCGACCGCGCCCTTCGGCGCAGCGATTGAACGCGTGAGGAAGCTGGTGAGCCGGCTCAAGCGCGAAAGCATCGAGCTCGAATGCGTCGATGCCGGCGGCGGGCTCGGCATTGACTATCACGGCCCATTTGACGCTGCAGCCAAGGTAGCCGAATATGCCGCGGCCCTCAGCGATTCTCTCAATGGCTTCAGCGGCACTCTGCTTATCGAGCCTGGCCGATTTATTGTTGCCCAGGCCGGAGCTCTTCTCGCCCGCGTGCTCTACGTCAAGCGCAACGGCAAAAAGATCTTCGTCATTACCGACGCTGCCATGAACGACCTCATCCGCCCCGCGCTTTATCAGGCCCATCACGAAATCGTTCCGGTGCGGCGCAGACCCGGCAAGGTGCGCATGGTCGATGTGGTTGGTCCGGTCTGCGAGACCGGCGACTTTTTCGCCCGCGACCGCAAGCTCTCTCCGGTCCAGCCCGGCGACCTGGTGGCCTTGCTCGATGCGGGAGCCTATGGCATGTCGCAAAGTTCGAATTACAACTCGCGCCCGCGCGCCGCCGAGGTGATGGTGAGCGGTGAACATGCCCGGCTCATCCGCCGCCGCGAGAGCATCAACGAAATGCTGGCGCCAGAGATGGCGTAGGGATTCCCGCACAACCCCGCCCCGCCCTGTTATCGTATTGCGCGGGGGATTTTTCGAATGCGTTCAAGCCTGTTGGCTGCTGCCGCCGTTGTTCTTTCTTGCATTCTCCTTGGTTTCTCCGCTACCGCTTCTGCCGATCCGCTCACTGTAAAGACCGCTCAGGGTAAGGTCCATGGCAAGACCATCAACGATGGCAAGGTGCGGGCTTTTCTGGGCCTGCCTTATGCCGCTCCACCGGTAGGCGACCTGCGCTGGAAGGCCCCTCAGCCACCCATCAAGTGGAAGGGCGTACGCGACGCCACCAAGTTCGGCGCTCATTGCGTGCAGGGTCACGTCTATGACGACATGGTTTTCCAGGACGATGGCGAAAACGAAGACTGCCTTTTCCTGAACGTCTACTTGCCCGCCACGGCCAAGGGCAAGAGCAAGCTGCCGGTCATGTTCTGGATTCACGGCGGCGGCTACAGCGGCGGCTCGGGCGACGAGCCTCGCCATAATGGCGACTTTCTGCCCCTCAAGGGCGTGGTGCTGGTCACCATTAACTACCGGCTCGGCGTCTTTGGATTTCTGGCGACCTCAGACCTCGCCAAAGAGGCGAACGGCGCAGCAGGGAACTACGGAATGATGGACATGGTGGCCGCCTTGCAGTGGGTTCGCGACAACATTCAGAAATTCGGTGGTGATCCCGGCAACGTGACCATCTTCGGCGAGAGCGCCGGTTCATTTGCGGTGAGCACGCTCATGGCTGCGCCGTCGGCGCAAGGGCTCTTCGCCAAGGCTATTGGTGAGAGCGGCGGTGCGCTGGGCCGCAGGAATCAGCCTACGCTTGAGGAAGCCGAAGGACGGGAGCAAAAGTGGGCCGATTCTCTGGGAGCAACCTCGCTCGCCGCGCTTCGTGCACTGCCTGCCCAAACCGTTCTCGAAGCCGCTCATAAAAGGGGTGCGCCAAGCTTCTGGCCGGTGATCGACGGCCATTTCCTCGCCGAGCCCGTGGCTGACACTTATGCCGCCGGCCACCAGGCGCACGTGCCCACGCTGGCAGGCTGGAACCATGACGAGATGAGCTTTCTTGCCAACGGAATGACGGTCGCCAAGTGGAAGGCTTTCGCGACCACTACCTATGGCGAGCACGCCGATGAGTTCCTGGCTCTTTATCCCGGCACAACCGACGAAGAAGCTCAGCGCTCGGCTATCGATTACGGCAGCGACAGCTTCATCGCCTTTTCCACCTGGCAGTGGATTGAAGCGCAGGTGAAGACGGGCGACGCGCCGGTTTATCGCTACCGCCTCGATCTTGCTTCTCCGCCCAGCAAATTCCACGAAGGGTCGTTTGCGTTCCACTCCGACGACATCGAATACATCTTCGGCACCCTCGACACGCGGCCCGGAGCAGTGTGGCGGCCGGAAGACCGGAAGCTGAGCGACGAAATGATGGACTACTGGGCCAACTTCGCTAAGACCGGTGACCCTAACGGCGGTGACCTTCCGGCCTGGCCGCGCTACGACAAAACGGGTCAAATCATCTTCCTTGACAAAGACATCACGTCGGGCACACCAACTACCACGGCGCGCTACGAGTTCATGACGAAGGTGAAGCCGATAACCCGAGGAATGTTCGGAGATTAAGATCTGATCCCTAAATGGGTAGCGCCGGCCTCCTGGCCGGTTGTCGTGTGGGCCTCCTAGGCCCACACCCGGGGGCTGGCGGCATATACGCCGCCCTTGCAACCAGTCTGGATCATCTGCACAAACGCAAAAAGGGCTGCGCGACTCGCGCAGCCTCTAACTTCTCGGATTGAACTTCTGCTTATTGGCGCGCGCCTGAAGCCGCGGTAAAGCCCTGGTCCTGTTGCGCGGGAATTGTGCTGGTGGGGGGCGGATCGCTGAAAGTAGCGTCCTTGGCATTCAGCGCATTCGAGTAGTCGGGGCCGAGCCCAAGCTTTTTGAGCGCCCTTGAGTCGGGCATCAGCTTGGTCTGCCATCCCTGGTCGGACTGATACTTCTGCATCGCAGCAACCGTAGTCGAATCCCACTTACCCGTGGGCTCGCCGCTCAAATAGTGCTCGCGGATCAGCGCCTGCTGAATCTGCATCACCCGGTCGGGCTGGATAGACTGCTGGCCGCGGGTGCGATGATAGCGTTTCGACGTGATGCTGCGGGTGTGATGGGTCACCTGGCCGCTCGTGGGCGAGCGGTGAACCCGCGACGCATGCGCGGAAGAAGCAAAGGTCCCCGCACCAATCAAGATAGCCAGAACAAAGCGAAAACTGTACACGTCTCTTATCACCTCTGGGTTAAAAATGCTTCCTGGACGTTCCGTGCAGTGTACCCAAACCCAAGGTGCCCTACAAGAAGAAAATTACCTTTGATACGAATCTGGGGCATTCTTACTAGAAAAACTGCGCTTTCGGGTTGAATTAGCGCCGAAAAGCCGCTCCCCGGCGCCGTTACAAAAGTTACTGAAGCACACCGCCCGGGTACAGGATCCCAGCCTCGGGATGCTTCGGGTCGACCACCTCAAACACTACGTCATCGCCGACTTTCAGTTTGCTCACGATCGCTTCGAACTGGTCGCGGGTGCCTGTGGGCTGCTTGTTTACGTGCGTAATCACCTGACCCGGCTCAAGTTGCCGCAGATCGGCAAATGAGCCTGTTCGCACGGATTCAATCTCCACTCCCGGCATGTGGATTTTTGCGGCCACCTGCGGCGAAATGTCGCGCACAACCAATCCAAGCTTGGTCTCGCCTGCTCCACTCGGGCCTTCCGGGCTGGGAGCGGCCTCGGGATTGGTCAGGTTGGCGAATACCTTGTCGCGGTCACCGATGGTCACTGTCGCGTCGGACTGCTTGCCGTCTCTCAGGTATCCCAGGCGGGCCGTCGAACCCGGCCTGCGGCCGGCGATGTCGTTCACCAGGTCGTCGCCATCCTTCACCATTCGGCCGTCGATGCTGGTAATAATGTCGCCCGGCTTCAGGCCGGCCTTGTCGGCAGGTCCTCCCGGTTGAACCAACTGCACCAGCACACCGTTCTTGAACCCGTATACACGGTTGACTGAGCTCGACAGGCCGTTGTTAAACGAAATCCCGATCGAACCGCGAACCACTTTGTGGCTGGGGCTGATCAGGTCGTTATAAATTGCTACAACCGTATTCGACGGCATGGCGAACCCAATTCCCTCGTAGCCGGCTGATTGCGTATAAATGGCCGTGTTCACACCGATGACGTTGCCGTTCATATCAAGAAGCGGCCCACCGGAATTGCCGGGATTGATGGCCGCGTCTGTCTGGATAAAATGCTGGAACTGGCCGCTGACGCCAGGTTCGATGGTGCGGTTCTTGGCCGAGATGATTCCCGCAGTCACCGTCTGCGACAGTGCAAATGGGCTGCCGATCGCCTCAACCCAATCGCCCACTTGTGACTCATCGCTATTGCCCATCTTCACCGTCGGCAGCGGTGTGCTGGTGTCAATCTTGATCACCGCCAGGTCGGTGGCCTTGTCGACGCCGATAACGCGGGCCGGCCGACCCAGGTCCGAGGTGTCGGGGTCGGTCGAGAGCTTCACGTAGATCTTGTCGGCATTGTCCACCACGTGGTCGTTGGTGATGATGTAGCCTTTGGGATCGACAATGAACCCCGAACCAAGCGATTCCTGCACCTGGCCCTGGTCGCCCTGGTCGCCTTGGCCGGGAATCTGTCCGCCGAAGAAGCGATTAAAGAAGTCCTGGAAATTGTCGTCGCCTTGACCCTGCCCCTGACTTTGCCCCTGGTCGTCGTTGTTGTCATCGGGGTTGCCCGGCATGGGAATACTCCGTCCATGGAACCGGCGCATGCGGTTGTCGCTCTGCTTGGGCATCGTCTGGGTGTTGATATTCACCACTGCCGGCGCAACCTGCTTGGCAATCTTCACAAACTCGTTCGGAGGCAGCGAAGAATTCACGATCTTCAGAGGGCTGGCATCGCTGCTCGCGTTCTCTTGCTCCTGGCCGCGAACTCCGTGTGCGGCAAATGAACCCGCTACGATGGCAGCCGTTAACGTGGCAAGCACAACAAACGCCGATGTAAGACGCCGCGCACTCAGCCGCTCAAGAATCGATCTCATATAACTCTCTAACCTCGTTGCCCTGGCTTGCCTCGCGGCTGAAGCCCGATGCTTCAATTCTCAGTTGGATGCACCAATTCTCAGTATAGCCATCGCTGGTCCTTCCGACGCATCCGCGACGGGCATTTCCCCGGCCATCCTGTCCCGCTTCTCCTATAGACGGGCTGGAGCGGGGAAAAGAGACGCGGCCAGCTTCGGAGCCATGCCGTCGCGATTCCACTCCATGTCAGGAACCGAATGCAAGACTATAAATGATTGAATTTACTGTTCATGGCACCATTCAGCCATCGCCAGCAAGAGCAACAACACTCGTCGCAACCCAAGCTCCCGATCCTTGGCCGAGTACCACTCAGCCAGTGTATGGGCGTCCCCACCATCGCCCCCGGCGCCGATCGATAGTGACGGCACCCCGAGAGACAGGGGCAGATTTGCGTCGGTCGAACCGAGTCGGAGTTCCGTCTGCAATCCCAGATGCCGGTCAACCGCCCGCAGCGTCTCAAGCAGTTCTGAGTCTTCGGCCAGTTTCGCTGCCGGCCGGTCGCCAATCTTGCCGATCGTAAAGTCCAGCCTGCCACGCCCATCCGTTCCCGCTGCCTTCGCCTTCCGGTTCCAATGGTCAACCGCGTCTTCCATGGCGCGGTGCAGAGCCACCTCCAACCGTACCAGCTCGTCAACGCTCGTCGAACGGAAGTCGATCGTCGCTTCGGCACTCTCCGGAATTGAGTTCACACTCGTTCCCCCCCGGATCGTTCCCAGGCTGAGTGTGGTCCTGGGTTCTTCGGGCAGGGCCGTTTCCGCCAGCGCCGCCAGTGCCGTGGCCAGCGCCGTAATCGGATTGGGAGTGCCCGCATCGGTAAAACTATGACCCCCGGGCCCCCGCACCGACACATGAAATCGCCGGCTGCCCAGCGCCTGCGTCACGGCCGATTCCGCCCCGGCCCCGTCCATCACGATGTGGGCGGCAATCCGGCCCGCCAGGCGGCTTTCCCGGTAGAGGTGCCGCATCCCTTTCAGGTCGCCTTCACCCTCCTCGCCCACATTGCCCATAAAGACCAGGGGAACAGGTAGCGACGTCTTTGCCTCAGCCAGGGCGAAGGCAATGGCCAGCATCCCGGCCAACCCGGCCCCGTTGTCGCACGCTCCGGGGGCAAACAGACGCTCCCCTTCCAGCACCGGTTCCAGCCGTGTTTCCGGCGGGAAGACCGTATCGAGGTGCGCTGAAACCACCACTACCGGCCCGCTGCTCTCCGGTGGCAAGTCTGCGGCGTCGATCACTCCAAACACATTCCCCGCGGCATCGGTCTCAATCTGGCTCAGCCCGGCCTCGGCAAACCGCCGACCAATCCACTCACCCCGGGCCAGTTCGCCGTTCAGCGGGGCTGGGATCTTCACCAGCTCGGTCTGCCAGTCCATGATGCGCTTGGGGTTCAGGTGCAGCCAAGCAAAAGCCGCATGCACGCTGCGGCGAGCGGCCAGCGCCGTCACTCGCGAGAATGCTGAATTGTGAGTGAGCACGGCCATGGCGTGGTCACAGATTAACAGGGATCAAACAACCGAGGTTACTTCATGACCGGCTCCAGCCTTGCGCTCCGTCCGATTCGCCGTCGATTGTAATCCGAACTCGGTTCTTAAAAGACCATCGCAATTCCCGAGTGGCGCTATCCCGAATGCACGTTTCTTGAGAGGTTACGGAAATACTCCATAGCAGCCACAGTTTTGAAAGGGCACGGATTGATCCGTGCCGAAAACGTCAGCCAAATGAGTCGGGCTTTAGCCCCTGAAGGACGGTTCCGCTAGCTCATATTCCACTGAAGTCAGGAACAGTCCTGAAGCAGCCGCGGTAGGTCCTGCTTCGCTTCTTGAGTGCATTTCCAGGATCTCTTTGAGGCGTTCAACGGTCGTGAATCCTCGCCCGGCGTCAATCATTGCTCCCACAAAATTGCGCACCATGTGATGCAGAAATCCGTTGCCGCGAACACGGTAGATCCATAGCTCGCCGGCATCGCTCTGTTGTCTTTCCCAAGCCGACGAGAACACCGTTCTGACGTTGCCAACTGCCTGATCGCCGTCTTCCGCTGGAGTCTCGTCCCGTGCGGCCAGATCGGGATCCGTCGCCGCAAAACTTGTGAAATCGTGTTCCCCCTCAAACACGCTTGCGGCTTCACTTAAAACACTAAAACTCAATCGCTTCGAATAGTCATACACATACGGATACACCCAAGGCGGGCAGATTTCTCCACGAAATATCCGATACTCGTAGCTCTTTGCAATAGCCGAATGTCGAGCATGGAATGTAGCCGGAACTACCTCTGCATCCATCACCCTGATGGCCGCCGGCAAGGTGCGATTGAGGGCCCGAAACAGGTTCTCCGGTGGTATGGGAACAGCCAGCTGAAAGCTCGCCACCTGCGCCAGTGCATGCACACCGGCATCGGTTCTCCCCGACCCCTGCGGCAACGGCGACTCCCCGGTAACTCTCTCCAGCGCGGACTGAAGTTCCCCTTGAATCGTCGGCAATCCCGGCTGGACCTGCCAGCCGTGGAACCCCGTTCCGTCGTAGGCCAGGGTAAGTTTGAATGTCCGCCGCCCGTCCCCAGTCTCTATCGCCGAACCGACTTCTCCGGTTGTGTGCTTTATCAGTTTGACCATGCCGTTCGCTGGCTATCAGAGTACCCCACCGGGCGCCAGTCACGGCCCCCGCTCTGCCCTTGGGATATACTCAGCTTTCCGTTTCGTCGTCGAGGTCCGGGCTGATCTGACCTGCTTTGACCGCTCTTTTTTTGACCACACTTTGCCGGTTCGTTGACCGCTCATTCGACCAATCGTTCTCCCTTTCAGGGAGGCTTTTACAGGTATCCTCCCGCTACATCATTGGAACGATCCGGGAGGTAATCGCGTACTAAAAGTCAGGTTCCGGAGTCCCGGTCGAGGTGGAAACCGCTCCGGTAACACAAATTTGCATCCTGACGTGCTCACCAGCCGTCTTGAATTATGTCATTCCAGATGTTCCGAACAATTGGTGGAGATAATAAAAATGTCCTTTGAAAGTAGATGTGTGTTTGAGGCTGGGTCAGAGAAACGCCGTGGCGACGGCTCTGTTTTGCTGAAGTCGGGAAAGAATGCCGGCAGCCTGAGCGCAATCGCCGCAGTCATGATTGCTCTTACTGCCATGCCGGCCGGATTCGGCCAGCAGGTGACCGGAGCGGGTTCAAGCGGACCCGACAAGGCAGCTTCAATCCTGCCCAGCGCTCCGGCCCCGGTTCCTACCCAACCGTTCCCGCTGCGCACCGGCTCACGCGACTATTCCAAGCCCTTCGGTGGCTGGTGGGGTAACCCGATCAACATGTACCGTCCGACCAAGCTGGGGGTCGCCAGCTTCACCAACTCGGTCAGGCTGGGCAATCTTGTCAAGGACGGCAAAATCTATTTGAGTCTGTCTGACGCCATCGCCCTGGCCATCGAGAACAACTACGACATCGCCATTGCCCGCTACGATCTCGACATCGCCGATACCGACATTCTGCGCGCCAAGACTGGCGCGGCGCCGCTGGGCGCACCTTCGGGAATCGTGACAGGAACCCTTGGCGGCTCCGCAACTATCCTTTCCACTGGCGGTGGTCCGGGTGGTTCAGCCGGCGGTTCGGGCGGCGCCGGATCGGGCGCGGCTGGACTTACCCTGACCACTGGCGGCGCAGGACCTGCTCCTGAAACGCTCGATCCGACCCTTACCGGGACCATCGAGCTCGAACGTGCCTACCAGCCCCAGCTCAACCCGCTGTTTTCCGGCGGCTTGCCGAAAACTGATACCAACACCAACGAGTATAACTTCACCTTTAACCAGGGATTTGTTACAGGCTCGGCGCTCCAGGTGCAGTTGCAGAACACCCGCACTACATCGAATAACGCTTTCGACACCTACAGCCCCTCGTTCCAGTCCATCTTCCAGGCCCAGGTTACTCAGCACCTTTTGCAGGGCGCGGGCATCTGGATCAATAAGCGCTTCATCTACCAGGCTCAGAACAACCGCAAGATCACCGATTCCTCCTTCCGCCAACAGATTCTCTATACCGTGAATCAGGTGGAGACCATCTACTGGGGACTGGTGCAGGCCTACGAGGACGTTCAGGCCAAGGAGCGCGCTCTCGACCAGAGTTCGCGGCTGCTTGAAGACAACAAAAAGCAGCTTCAAATCGGCACCATGGCCCCGCTCGACGTCGTCAACGCCGAGTCGACCGTGGCTACCGACAACCAGGCGCTGATCAGCGCCCGCAGCTCGCTGAACTACCAGCAGCAGATCATCAAGCAGGCCATCGCACGTAACCTCAACGATCCCGTCCTGTCAGCCGCCCCGGTCATTCCCACTGACCGCGTGAGCATCGATCCCATCCCTGAAGAGAACCAGCCAATCGAAACACTGG
>JASHVU010000684.1 GCA_030044455.1 Acidobacteriaceae bacterium
CCACACTCATCATGGTCAGTCCGCCATTTTCGTCACCACCGGCAATCCCGATACCCACATCATCCTGCGCGGCGGCCGCAAGGTTGTTAACTACACTGCCCAGAGCGTGAGTGAAACCGCGGAGCGGATGGAAATGGCTGGCCTCGCGCCGCGCATCATGATCGACTTCAGCCACGCCAACTCCAACAAGGACTATCGCCGCCAGTCCCTCGTCGGCCACGACGTGGCCGGCCAGATCGCCGCCGGCAACAAGCACATTATGGGAGTGATGATCGAGAGCAACCTGGTCGCCGGTGCGCAGAATCTTGAGCCGGGCAAACTGCTGGTCTACGGACAAAGCATCACCGACGGCTGCATCGACTGGGCTGAGACGCGTGAGCTGTTCAAGCAATTGGCAGGCGCCGTGCGGGCGCGGCGCGAAACGAAATAATTCTGAGAGGAGCCGTCACGGCGCCCAGCTGCGACTCATGCTCCATCAGCTCCTCATTCCCTGGTCTCCGCCTCTTCACCTGCCCAGCACCTGCTGCGTCTGCCGCCGCGTATAGACGATGCGGCAAATCAGGCCGGCGCCGCAGGTGCGTTCGCGGAACGCGATCCACGCAGTGTAGTCGGCGCTGAGCAGGCGTGCCGTCGCGTCCGACAGGTTCCCCGTCGCCTTCATAAAGTAGGCAGCCTCGAGATCGGCGTCCGCAGCCTCAGCGTTCATTTCTTCGCACTCATCCTGGGGCGGCGCAGGAATGCCTTCCGCATGCGCGCAATAGTCCCCATCGTGGATCAGCGCATACTTTTTCTTGTTCGCAGGAATGAAATACCGCGGCGTTGTTGCGTGCACCCTCGCAATCAGAGCCCACTGATTCAGATCCACCAGGAACTCGGGCGGCAGTTGGTTCATGCCCAGGTAGGTATCGGTCAACTGCCTGGAGAAGACGGTGAGCGTAGGAGTGGGCTCGCCGTTAATGGGCCTGAAGTAGATGCCGCCCAGTCCTATTCCCGTCTGCATGTCGATCCAGAGGAATCCCCGCCCGCTCATGTGCTGGTCAGGACCCCCGGCCGTCGCTACCATCACGTAGCGGCCGTCGCGCACAGTGATGGGCATCGGCGCCTCATCAAGCACTTCGTCACGAGCTTCTGAAAGCTCCTTGTCGCGGTGGTAAAAGTAATAAGCCGAGGGCGTAATCAGCTTCTCAAGCTGCCTGAAACGCTTGTCGCGCGTGATCTCCTTGGGCATCTTGCCGTCGTAGTCCGCAAGAAAACCCAGTTCGCCGGTCGGAATCAGGTCATGAAACACTGCAGGCTGTGGCGGCAGCGGTGGAGGAGCCGGTTGCGTCTGACCGGCATCCGGTTGCTGCGCGCCCGCAAGAGCGGCTGTCACTAGAAGCGTCGCGGCCACAAGGTTTGCACGGCCGATGCGATGTGGAAGCCTGAAAATCGGCGTCATCGGTTGCCTCTGATTCAACAAAATACATCAAGTATGTAAAAACTTTGTCACAGGACGCTTATCCCCCCCCAAAGCCGACTCGCTGACTTGCTGACCCGCCGGCTTGCGGCCCTTCCGCCTCGCTTATCATGAACACCAGAACCGACCAGGCACAGTACGCAGAAATGCCCACCATCTTCATCTCGGCAGGCGAAGCCAGCGGCGAACTCTACGGCGCTCAGTTGGCAACTGCGCTCTCCCGTCAATCTACTCCAAAGAGTCAAGGTGCGGAGCTCGAGCTCATCGGCATGGGCGGCGACCGCATGCGCGCTGCCGGTGTCGACTGCATCGTCCGCGCTGAAGACATGGCGGTCATGGGATTCACTGAAGTTGTTGAGCACCTGCCCCGCATCTACCGTGAATTCCGCAAGCTCAAGCGCGCCATCCGCAAACAACGCCCGCAGGTGGCCGTGCTCATTGATTTCCCCGACTTCCATTTCCGGCTGTTCCCGATCTTCCGCGAACTCGGCATTCCGGTCATCTACTTCGTGAGCCCGCAGCTCTGGGCCTGGAAAAAACACCGCATCAAACAGGTCCGGAAGTACGTTCGCCGCATGCTGGTCATTTTCCCCTTTGAGGAGCAGTTCTACCGCGATCGCGGCGTTGATGCCGAGTTCGTCGGCCATCCGCTCGCCGACCTGCCACCGCCTTCCATTTCTCGCCAGGAATTCGCCCAAGCCAACAATCTCGACCCAACCAAAACCTGGATCGCGCTGCTCCCCGGCAGCCGAATGCGCGAGATTCGCGACCATCTGCCAACCATGCTCGAGGCCGCGCGCCTGCTCGCCGAAGGCAACCCCTCCCAGCGCTTCGAATTCATCATCCCTCTGGCCGCAACGTTGCATACGGGCCAGCGCGTGCGATTTGCCACATTGGTTGCCGCGCCCAAAGGCCTGCCCAGTATTCGACTGATCTCCGATAAATCTGCCGAAAGCGGCGTCGGCCGCGCCGCAGGGACCCGGGCACTCAGCAGCGACTCGGCGGCCCGCACCGCCCTCTTCCATGCCCGCGCCTCCGTCGTTGCCAGTGGGACCGCCACCGTTGAAGCTTCCCTCATCGGCAATCCTTTTGTCGTCGTCTACCGCGTTTCGCCCCTCACATACACCATTGCCAAACACGTCGTCAGCGTGCCGCACGTAGCCATGGCCAACCTGATTGCCGGTCGCCGCGTCGTTCCCGAGCTCATTCAGCACGACTTCACCGCGCAAAATATCGTCCAGCATATCGAGCCGTTGCTACCCGACGGGCCTTCTCGCCAGTCCATGATTCAGGGGCTTACGGCGGTCCGCGAGGCCTTAACTGCACATCCGCAGCTGGGCGGCCGCGTGGATGCTATCGACCGCGTCGCCGCCGTAGTCATGGAGGAATTGGAATCCACTGTGCCCGCAAGCCAGACACCAGGTCGCACCTGACCCGAAAGCCGAACCATGTTACTCTCTCACGAATCCACGTAACCGCCAGTCCCTCGGCACGCGTCAAACTCTTGAGCCGCTGTGCCTTTATCAACCGCGGCATCCACTTCAACCCCGCTGCCTTTGCAGCGGATGAGAATGCGATGATTGAAGCTATGCGAACACGAGTTTTGCCGGATGGTTTCTTCCCTTCCGCTTCCCGAGCCGCTCTCGCGCTGGCTCTCGGACTTGGCCTTGTCAGCCCGGCTCTCGCACAGCGCGAGCGTCCCACCATCGACATCACCGGTTACGTCATTGACGCCGAGCTCGACACTGCTACCCACCACCTCAGCGCCACTGCCACCGTCACCTTCACCGCGCCCGCTAACGTTGACGTGGTCAACTTCGGCTTCCACCCCGCCCTCAAGATCACAAAGATTACCGACGAATCCGGAAAAGTCCTCGACGGCGAGCGCACCGCCGACGGCTCTATCCGCATTACACCTTCGTCTTCATTCACGCCTCGCCAGCCAGTTCACTGGACCTTCGTATACGACGGCACCATCACCGGCAATGAAGACGGCCCGATTGAAGGCATCAAGCTGGCCGCCATTCAGGAGCCCATCAGTTACCTGCTCTATGCCGCGGAATGGTTTCCCACCTCGGGCTACCTTACCGATCGATTCACCGCCGAGATGCACATCCGTGTGCCCCAGGGCATGCGCGTATTCGCCAGCGGCAGCACCGGCAAATCCCACTCCGTCGTGCTCTCCGACGGCAAGCCCGGCGACGAATACGACTTCAAATGGACCAAGCCCGGATTTCCCGGCACCATCATCGCCGGCCGCTATGTCGACGCCGTCTCGGTTGGCGCCGGCAACGTAAAAGTCTACACCACCATCGCCCATCAGGCGGCGGCCAATCAACTTGCGCAAACCGCCACCCGCGAGTTTGACTTCTTCACCGACCAGTTCGGCGAGCCCGAGTCAGAGCGCCTCAACATCGTCGAAATTCCCGATGACACTCTGCCCGCTGCATGGGCGCCGGAACTTGCCGGCATCCCCGGCTCCCGCATCGGCGATAAGTCAGCCGTGCGATTGCTGGCCAACACCATCGCCCACATATGGTGGGGTAGCCAGGTCAGCCCCCACTCCCTCGACGACGCATGGATCGTGAACGGCATGTGTCGCTATGGCGAACTAATGTACCTCGAGCAGGAAAGTGGTTCCAGCGCCCTTCGCGCCGCACTCACTGATGTTGCCGCCAGCGCGCTCGCTTACGACACCATCCCCCTTTCCAGCGCCGGCCGTCTCGGCCCCTTCACGCCAGAGTTCCAGTCCATGACCTTCGACAAAGGCGCCATGATATTCCACATGCTGCGCTGGGAGGTGGGCGACAAGGTTCTGCCCAACATCTTCAAAGGCGTCCTCAGCCAGTACTCCGATCAATCGATCCGCGCATCCGACTTTGAAAAAGTTGCTGAAGAAGTAAGCCAGCAGCAGCTCCTTCCCTTTTTCTCGCAATGGGTCGATGGCACCGGCGCACCTAAGTTCACTGACAAGTACTCCGTCTATCGCTTGGGCAACAACAAAGGCTTCCGGACGATCGGAGAGGTTGATCAGGATCTCGACCTGTTCCGCATGCCTGTCGATCTGCGCATCGAAACCGACGGCAAAACCGTAAACCAGAAGGTCGAAGTTGTCGGCACCGACACGCCCTACGTCGTCGACACCTTCGGCCGCCCGCGCCGCATCAGCGTCGACCCCCAGGATTGGGTCTTGAAAACCACCCCTGACCTGCAAGTCCGCATCGCCATCCTCAAAGGCCAGCAACTCGTGGCCCAGGGCGACCTTGTGGGAGCGTTGGCCGCGTATCAGAAGGCCCTCCAGACCAACCCGCAAAGTTCGCTGGCCAGTTATCGCATCGGCGAAGTGCTCTTTACCCAGCGCAACTACCAGGCCAGCGTCAACTCTTTCCGCGACTCTCTTCGCGGCGACGATGAACCCGCATGGACCGAGTGCTGGAGCCACATCGCCATCGGCAAGATCTTCGACTTGACCGGCCAGCGCGACCGCGCCATCAACGAGTACCGCCTCGCAGTACAGACCAACGACAACACCCAGGGCTGCGTCAACGAGGGTCGCCTGTACCTGCAAAAGCCCTACACCGCGCCCGCGCCGTCAGACTGAGGGCGGCTGCGTTCCGCGCCCCATCCTTATTACGGCCTCATCGTGAAAAGGATGGGAGATCACCACACTTTGCGCGAACTTGCCAGCCCGGCCATCGCTGCGCCAGCCCGCCAAATCGCAAACCTTCCCCTCCAAGCAGCCCACGATTCGCGTTCCCCTATTCCCTGCTCTCTGTCCCTCAGTCTCTCAGTCCCGAATTGCACTACTCACGTCTCATGTAACAGGGGGATACGACCTTGATCCGACCTTGGTTTTCACACCTTGCCATCGTATGCGCAATGCTCATTGGGACGAGCATTACCACTGCTCAGCAGCCTGCGCCTCAGGCTCCGATTCCGTCAGCCATTCCAGCAGCCAAATCCATCTTCGTCTCCAACGGTGGCGCCGACAGCGGCCTTTTTCCCGAGCCCTTCTCGGGAGACACCGCCCGCGCCTACAACCAGCTCTTTGCAGCGCTCATGTCTGCCGGTCAATTCCACCTGGTAACCGATCCGTCCAACGCCGACCTGGTTCTCGAAATCAAACTGATCGCGCCCTACGGACCCACCAACGCAAATAAACAGAATGGCGCCTCTGACCCATTGCCCATGTTCCGGCTCACCGTTTACGACGCCAAAAGCCACTTCGTGCTTTGGACGATGACCTCGTCGGTCGGCTTCGCCTTCCTGCAGAAAACCCACGACCGCAACTTCGACATGGCGCTGAACGACGTCGTTTCGCAATTCCTTTCAATCGCCGGCAAGCCACCCCTCGCGGCGCCACCGACACCGTAGGGATGCTGTGATTAAGTTGAGGACAGGGTCCTGGTCGCTGGGTTGGAAATCGGGCCATACTTCATTCTCGCCCTCGATAGTAGACTCGCCACAGACTTCGGACTCGGGTTCGTCTGGCCCAATTCTCACTCGCAGCACCATCCACTCCGGTCGTGTGAACAGCCCGAATGTCCTTCTAATTATTCTGTCGACATCCAGCTTTTTGCCCTGCCATCGTCGTGCGGACGCGTGAGTTCGTCCGTCATCGGGACCGAAACATGAGGTGCCTCGATCCTGGTTCGGCACAGGCGAAATGAGATCGACACTGTGCCTAATCGCATCGGGCGCTACAACTGGTTCATGGTGGTGAGGAACTCGGCGTTATTCCGGGTTTTTTCCAGGCGCGAGATCAGCAGCTCCATGGCCTCAACCGGCGAGAGCGGGTTGAGTACGCGGCGCATGACAAAGATGCGCTGCAGATCTTCCTTGGGGATGAGCAGCTCTTCTTTACGCGTGCCCGAACGCTGGATGTCGATGGCCGGGAAGACGCGCTTGTCCACCAGCTTGCGGTCGAGAATGATCTCCATGTTGCCGGTGCCCTTGAACTCTTCGAAGATAACTTCGTCCATCCTCGACCCGGTATCAACCAGGGCGGTGGCAATGATGGTCAGCGAACCGCCTTCTTCAATGTTTCGCGCCGCACCAAAGAAGCGCTTGGGCCGCTGCAGAGCGTTCGAGTCGACGCCGCCGGAGAGCACTTTGCCCGAGGGCGGGACAATGGTGTTGTAGGCGCGCGCCAGGCGGGTAATTGAGTCGAGCAGAATCACCACGTCGCGTTTGTGCTCAACCAGCCGTTTGGCCTTCTCAATCACCATCTCGGCTACCTGCACGTGACGTGCGGCGGGTTCATCGAATGTCGAACTGATGACCTCGCCCTTCACCGAGCGCTGCATGTCGGTCACTTCCTCGGGACGCTCATCAATGAGCAATACGATAAGAACTACTTCGGGGTGGTTCGAGGTGATGGAGTTGGCGATGGACTGCAGCAGCATCGTCTTGCCGGTGCGCGGGGGGGCCACGATCAGTCCACGCTGGCCTTTACCGACGGGCGTTAGCAGATCCATCACCCGGCCGCTGTAGCCTTCGCGCACGGTCTCCATCTTGATGCGTTCCTGCGGGTAGAGCGGCGTCAGGTTATCAAACAGGATCTTGTTGCGAGTCTCCTCGGGCGACTCGAAGTTGATGGCTTCAATCTTGACCAGAGCAAAGTATTTCTCGCCCTCGTGGGGTGGGCGAACATTGCCGCTGATGGAGTCGCCCGTCTTGAGGTCGAACTTGCGGATCTGCGACGGAGACACATAGATGTCGTCCGGTCCGGGGAGATAGTTGTAGTCGGGCGAGCGCAGAAAGCCGTAGCCGTCTGGCAGAATCTCCAGGACACCTTCGGCAAAAATGTGGCCTTCCTTTTCGCTCTGCGCCTGCAGGATCTTGAAGATCAGATCCTGCTTGCGGAGGCCGCTGGTTCCGGGGATTTCAAGGGTGCGCGCGATGCGGCTCAGTTCGGTAATGTTTTTTTCTTTGAGTTCAGCGATGGTCATTGTTTAGTTCACCTGCAAAAGGGCGGGATGGCTGTGAGGGGATGCGGGAGGGGAAAACTTGCTCCAGAAATACGAAGGGGCAACTGGCAAGGCAACCTGCCGAAACAAGCAACCTAGAGAAACCCAGGGTTCGTTTGGAGAAGCGAGACGCCAGGGGAAGAGAAACGATCGTCAACGGAATACGATGAATCGATGTCTTGAACCTGCCAGCCCGACAGAGAGGCGCCGCTATGCTGCGCGACGCCTTTCCACAGGCTGTGAAACCTGAGATACCTTGGCTTCCGCCGACCCGGGATTGGTGGTGTGAAAGCGGCCTAGAACTTCGTTCGTGGTGTCCTGCAGCCGGGTGTTGGGCTTATGAAGCTTACGAGTAGCCTTGCTCGCCAGCTGACACAGCTGGTACCGGTTGGACACATGAGAGAGTGCCCCAAATACCAAATCAGAACGCATACGCAAATTCTCCTTCTTAAAAATGCCTGCCCGGACGGTACTACTTGGCGCCGCCGGTGCAGCCGGGAACTCGAAGTCGAGCCTGTAGCTCCCAAGAAACAAAGCACTGCCAATCTTTAGACGCAATCGGTACGACCGTAGTTCAAAATTTTGCCACGGTGTCGCACTTTATGAAACCCCGGCCAAACTCACCGGGGACACGATGTTTCCAGTGCTGGAATGTTTGCGCCCGAAATTCCCGGTCCCGGCGGGTTAAACGCACCTGGGGCACCGACTTCTGAGCCCTCGCTCAAATTGGATGCAGGAATTGGCTGAGGGGCGCGCAAATCGCACTAGCACAGCCTGCCCTCTTTGGAATGGCTTATTCTGACTTTATAACGAGATCAGCAATGGGTCAACAGTTTTTTCGGTGATG
>JASHVU010000685.1 GCA_030044455.1 Acidobacteriaceae bacterium
GCCATCGTGGGCGACGTGGACGCAAAGACCGCCATGCCCATGCTCGAAAAATACTTTGGGCGCGTGCCTGCGGGGCCCAAACCCGAAGATCTCACCACCGTCGAGCCCACCCAGACCGCCGAAAAATCCATCGTCGTCCACGAGCAGACGCAGCCATTCTATGTGGAGGGCTACCATCGGCCCAGCTATCGCGATCCTGACGACGCCGTTTACGACGCCATCAGCGACATCATGTCGAACGGCCGCGTTTCGCGCCTCTATCGCAGCATGGTTGAAAAGCAGCAGATCGCGGCCGTGGCCGAGGGCTTCTCGGGATATCCCGGCGAAAAATATCCCAGCCTGTATGCCTTCTACGCCATTCCGGTTCCCGGGCACACCCCTGCCGAGATGCGCGATGCCATCCATAAAGAGATTGAAAAACTCAAAACCACCGACGTCTCCGACGCCGAACTCGAGATGTATAAGACGCGTACTCGAGCCGATCTTCTGCGCGGCCTGGCAGACAACCAGGGATTGGCCAACTCACTCGCCGAGTACCAGACTCGCTATGGCGATTGGCGCGAGCTCTTCCTCCAGCTCAAGCAAGTGGATGCGGTGACCAAGGCAGACATCCGGCGCGTGGCCAACAAGGTCTTTGTCGCCTCCAACCGCACCACCGCCGAAATCGACACCGACGCGGCGCCGGCTGAAGCTCCGCAGGTGAGCGGAGGTGCGCAATGAAGCAAAACAGTGGTCAGTGGTCAGTGGTCAGTGGCCTGAGAAGAGAGAATAGAGATCAGAGACCAGAGATCAGAGATTCATACGACTGTCATCCTGAGCAGAGCGATACGCACTTCGTGGGTATCGCAAGGTCAACGGAGCTGCATCACTCCTTTGGCCGTCAGTTTGCAGTTTATTTCCCGCTCTCTGTCACCATAAATAAGGTGAAAAACCAGTCCATCCCGCTGCGTCCCATCCTTGCGCCCCACCCCCCCCTCCCTCACAGGGCACCATCTCCAGGGCTTGAACATGACGTAAGCTACTCTACAGTAAAGGCTTACCAAAATGACATCCTTAACCAATCAGTAAACAAAACTCCTCAAAAATCGCGAATTTTAGCCCATTTTCAGTCACTTTTCGCACCTGCGTTGCCCTTCAAACGCATCCTTCAGCCTGGTTTGCTCGCTCTCCTCGCCGGCATTACCATCGCTCTGGCCGCTCCGCTCAACGCCCAGCAGTCAAAGCCGTGGGAGAAGATTCCAATTCCGCCGCTCCACGAATTCCATCCCCAGCAGCCCAAACGCATCGAGCTCAGGAACGGAATTGTCGTGTTCCTGCAGGAAGACCACGAGCTGCCCTTTGTCTCCGGCTCCGTGCTCATTCCCGGCGGCTCGCGCGATGTTGGCCAGCAGAAAGCCGGCCTGATCGATCTTTACCAGGAAGCGTGGCGCACCAGCGGCTCAGAGAAGATGAGCGGCGATGCGATGGACGATTTTCTTGAGGCGCGCGCGGCGCACATTGAGACTGCCGGCGATGACGATTCGACTGCGGTCGAATGGGACTCGCTGAAAGGCGACGCTGACCGGGTCTTCGATCTGGCCATGGATCTGCTCTTTCACCCCAAATTCAGCGATGAAAAGCTGGCTCTCGCCAAGCAGCAGGAATCGACCGTGATCATTCGCCGCAACGACGACGAGGGCGGCATTGCCGAGCGAGAAGGGGCCAAGCTGATCTATGGAGCCGACAGTCCCTACACGCGGCAGCCCGAGTTCGCCACCATGGGTTCGGTGACCGTCGCCGATCTTCAGGCCTGGCACGATCAGTCGCTTAAGGGCAAGCTCATCGTCGGCATCAGCGGAGACTTTGATGCCGCCGCGATGGAGGCGAAGGTGCGCGCTGCCTTCGAGTCGCTGCCTCCCGTAACCCCCGCGCCGCCGCGCCACGATGTCACACCCGGCCCCACCCCGGGCGTGTACTTCATCAACAAGCCCGACGTCGACCAATCGAATGTCGAAATTGTGGGAGTTGGAACCGACCGTCACAATCCTGACGCTGCCACCATCACTGTGCTCGACGAGATTCTCGGTGGAGGATTCGGAAGCCGGCTCTTCCAGACCGTCCGCACCAAGCTGGGGCTCGCCTATGCCGTTGGTGGTGGAGTCTCAATGCCCTACGACCATGTAGGCGGCTTCACAGCCGAAGTGCTTACCAAGAGCGTTTCCACGGTTGATGCCACAAAGGCGGCAATGCAGGTGATTGCAGGCCTCAATACCACCCCCTTCACCGAAGAGGAGTTGCAGCGCGCCAAGGATGGCATTCTGAACTCGTTCCTCTTCCAGTACGACACCAAAGACAAGGTGCTTGAGGAGCGCGAGAAGCTCGAGTTCTACGCGTATCCCGCCGATTATCTTGAGACCTACAAGGCGGCCATCGAAAAGGTGACCATCGCCGATGTGACGGCGGCCGCAAAGCGCTATATTCATCCCGAGAAACTGGCGGTGCTGGTAGTGGGCAACCAGTCTGAGATTAAACCAGGGCTTGATGCGTTGAACCTGGGCGCAGTAAAGTCCATCGACATCGCCATCCCGAAGCCGCCAATGCCGCCGGGCGCAGCCGGCCAGGGAAAGCAAGAGTGAGCCAACAGTGACCACGGATATGGAAAGCAGGCAGGAGAAAACCGAGTCCACCCCGGCCATCGTAATCATGGCCGCAGGCAAAGGCACGCGCCTCAAATCGAAACGGCCCAAGGTTCTGCATGAGATCGGGGGTAAACCGCTCTTGCGCTACGTAATCGAAGCGGCCTGCGAAGTGGTTGCGGCCCACGACATCGTGGTTGTAATCGGCCACCAGGCTGACCGGGTTCGCGCCGCGGTTGAACAGACCGGCGTTCGCTTTCAAGAGCAGACCGAGCAGCGCGGGACGGGTCACGCGATTCAGTGCGCAGTCGAATCGATCGCCGGGTACGAGAACTTTCTTGTACTTTCCGGTGACGTGCCATTGATCAGGCCCCGGACCATTGAGGCAGTGTGGAGATTTCACCAACAGGAACGTGCGGCCATGACGCTGCTCTCCGCCGACTTGCCCGACCCCATGAATTACGGCCGCGTGATTCGCAAATCCCCCGGCTCAGCTCAAGTTGCGGCGATCGTGGAGCAGAAGTGCCTGAAGCCCGAGCAGCTTGGCTTGCGCGAGATCAATATGGGTATGTACGCGTTCAAAACGGCGCCTCTGCTCGCAAATCTCGGCCAGCTCACAACCGAAAATCCGCATGGTGAGTTCTATCTGACCGATATGGCGCAGCTGCTTGAGGCCGCAGGCGAACGGGTGGTCGCATTTAAGAGCAGCGAATTTGAGGAACTGCTGGGAGTAAACACAATTGCGGAGCTGGCCTCGCTGGACACGGCACTGCGGGCTCGAACCGCACGCCGACTAATGGACTCCGGAGTGACCATCTTCAAGCCCGAGACGTGCATGATCGATGCGGATGTTGAGGTTGCTGCAGACACGGTGATTGAGCCGTTTGTGCAGTTACTGGGCAAAACGCGAATTGGCGCTGACTCTCGAATCAGGTCGTACACCGTGATTGAGAACTGCAGCCTAGGCGACGACGTGCTGGTAAGGCAGGGTTGCGTGCTGAGCGAAAGCACGGTTGAGAGTGGCGCGCGCATCGGACCATTTGCTCATCTGCGCCCCGGAAGCGAGATAGGCCAGGGAGCGCATGTGGGCAACTTTGTTGAAACCAAAAAGGCGCGGCTGGGCAAGGGTGCCAAGGCCAGTCATCTTACTTATCTTGGCGATGCCGAGATCGGCGAAGGAACAAATATCGGAGCGGGTACCATTACCTGCAACTACGACGGCGTAAACAAGCACACTACCCGCATCGGCAGGAACGCATTTGTCGGCAGCGATTCAACACTGGTGGCGCCGATAAGCGTGGGAGATGGCGCATATATTGGCGCAGGGTCCTGCATCACGAAAGATGTTCCTGCCGACGCGCTGGCAGTTGGTCGTGGCCGGCAAATGAACAAGGAAGGCTGGGCCGCGGCGCGACGCGCCCCGCGAGTAACCAAGGACGTACACAGTTAGTAAGGAGGCAGGGTATCCGTATTGAGCAGCTTAGACACTGTTTTTTAAACAACTTGCATGAATACGTGGTTCATCCCCCCAATGCGGCAAATGGCTTTATTCGAGAGAAAGCGGAGCTCGAGAAATTTTCGGAGAAGTGAATTGGGCTGAGAATCAATCCAAGCAGGCGCATCGTTTGTCTTGCAACTCTCGAACTCTAATCCCTTTCAATTAAGCGCTTCTAACACCAAAGTTGGCGCTTCTAACGCTTGCGGATCAGTGATAGCTGTTGCCCCGGCGCGGGAGTACGGTGTAGGGTTTCCTTACGATCTCAATTCCTCACTTTCGTGAGTCGAATGGTGGTTCGCGATTTTTCGTCAAACTGAAGAGACGAGTACTGCTTCGATTTACTCGTCGGCGATTCTGGGTCAGAAGGCCGGCTGGAATCTGGGCTGTGTATCATCCGGCGAAGCTAAAGTTGTGCGGCGCCGCAATTCTCAGCAACGGGCTTGTTTCACTGGAGTATCTTGAAGAACTGCCGAAGTTGAAGTTTACGCTTTCAAGCTAGAGCCGGATTGAAGTTGGAGGAGACTGCTTGGCATTGGACCTGGCAGGACCGGGATCACCAAGTCGCGCCGGAGAATCGGGCGCCGAAGGAGCGTTGCGCGCGAATGGGAGCTCGCGCAAGATTGGGCGCATTCTGGTAGTCGACGACGAGAACCAGGTGAGAGCAATGATTGGCTCGACTCTCGAGCGTCACGGCTACGAAGTGCACCTGGCCTCGAACGGCCGCGAAGCGCTTGACTTTATTTCTCTGAATAACTTCGACCTCGTACTGACTGACATCGTGATGCAGGATGTGAACGGGATCGCACTTCTCGAACGCATTCATTCGCAATTCCCAAATCTCCCTGTGGTGATGGTGACCGCAATCCACGACATCAGCGTGGCCATCGACTCCATGCGGCGCGGAGCCTACGACTATCTGCTGAAGCCGTTTGAGCGCGAGCACCTGATGAGCACAGTGAATCGCGCGCTCGACCACAAGCAGATTCTTGACGAGAGCCACAACTACCAGCAGAGCCTGGAGCAAATGGTGCGGGCCCGCACCGAGATGCTGCGTCATGCAATGGAAGATCTTGAGCACTCCTACGACGTGACGCTTGAAGCCCTGGGAGACGCGTTGGATTTGAAAGATTCAGAGACAGAAGGCCACTCCAAGCGGGTGACCGCTTACACGATTGCACTGGCGCGAGCCATAGGAATACCACCGGGCGACATCAAAGTGATTGCGCGCGGGGCTTTTCTGCACGACGTGGGCAAGATGGCGATTCCCGATGAGATTCTGCGCAAGCCCGGGACTCTGACCATGGATGAACAATCAGTCATGCGCGAGCACTGTACCCGGGGTTATCACATGCTGCGCAAAATTCCGTTTCTGGCCGGCGCCGCCGAAATTGTCTTTTGCCACCAGGAGCATTTTGACGGAAGCGGCTACCCAAGCGGCATCCGCGGCCACGAGATTCCAATCGGGGCGCGAGTTTTTGCTGTAGCTGACACACTTGATGCCATCACCAGCGATCGCCCCTATCGCAAGGCCCGCAGCTTTGACGCCGCGCGCGAAGAGATCCTGCGCTGTTCCGGGACCCAGTTCGATCCTTCGGTGGTTGAGGTGTTCCTCAAGATTCCCAACGAGCTGTGGCAGGAGTTGCGTTCCGAGATCAGCGGGCAAAATAAGCGGTTCTCGACCTTCCAGATGACCCAGTCGCCGGCCTCAGAACTTTGATCGCTTCATTCCGCACTGTATCCAATCGAACGGAAACTGTTTGAGGAGACGACAAGATGACGGTGATTTCAGCCCACGATGCGGAGCAGCGTCTAACCAGCCTGTCGGGATGGAGAATTGACGCCGGCGAGTTGGTGAAAACCTTCAACTTCAAGGATTTTCGCGAAGCTCTCGCGTTCGTGAACCGCGTGGGTGAGGGAGCGGAATCGGCCGGCCATCATCCGGACATCGATATTCGATATAACCGGGTACGGCTGTCGCTGATTACACACGATGCCGGCGGATTGACCCAGAAGGACTTCGATATGGCTTCCTACGCAAACACCGCGGCATGACGAGCTCAGACCTGGCTACGGCATTTTCCGAGTTACTGTGTCCATTCCAGTTCTTCCCTGGGTCGTTGCTGCTTGTTGTCGCGTTGACTCGGGTGCCCGGCTCCAGGATGTAGCTACTCAGAAATATGCGTTAGAAGCCCACGCATCCAGGTTACTGCTGATTGAGGTCGATTGCCTCGTAGTCGTGGTGCGCTATGCCCGCCCGAATCTCGGCCGGCGTCTTTCCGAGCGTTGTCTCCTGGTAAGCATAGAACCCTTCCTTGGCGCAGGTCGCGCACTCGGTTCCATGCAATCCCTCAAAGCAGCTCCGCAGGCTGGTGTGGCCCAGGGCTCGGTCGCAGCGGCAGTTGCAGGGGAGCTGGTAAGCAACGTTGCTCACCTTGGCGACCTTTTGATAGACATGCTTTTGCCACGGATACTGGAACTGAGGCCCGGTCAGCTGCTTGCCCGAAAGAATGGGAGGCAATGAAGCCACCGTGAGTGGGGCCGAGGGGTGGTAGGCAGGCACATCGTCGGCTGGATTGGACCATTGCGCGTAGCTGGCCCCAGTTAGAACACAGGCAGCAATGCCGAGAATCCACCGGGAGCGGGAGCGGTTCTTCATGGCACCTCTTTCAACGCCATTTTAACCGACAGTGGGTAAACCAGCACTCATGGGCAGGATGGTGACGGTGAGGGGAAATGTGGATGCGGAGGAGACCTGGTTGAAAATGCAAAAAAAAAGACGGCACGAACGGTTAGCTGTCCGTGCCGGGAGGCCAGTGACGCAAACTACTTCCGGGTTGGAGGGTAGGTACTACCACCTCCTCAACCGGAATATATACACGATAGCATAGAATCAGAGGAATTCAAGTACAAATTTCAGAATTTATTTTTGTACCCAAAAGATAATCTTTTTCATCTGCCTGGCATCTAACGGCCGGACAGAACTGGAGCGGCAGATACGCTTTAAGGTCGCCGAGGAAGCGTGCGCGGGCGGACAAGGACACTTTTTAAACATGGCAAATGATTCAGAATCATACGTTTCAGATAAACCATCCC
>JASHVU010000686.1 GCA_030044455.1 Acidobacteriaceae bacterium
CTCCGGCTCTGGGCGCCCCGCACACCCCAGACAACCGTCAGTGGCAGGGTGGGCTTGCTCTCGCAGTCGTGGATCGACGACCAGAATCCGGGCGCATCCGGCCGCAAGTTCGGTTCACTGTCGGCGATTACGGCCGAAGCGCGTGGCGTTTCGGTTGCCGTAACAGATCCCATGACCGTCAGGCTTTCCTTCATGCCTTATGAGGACGGTCATTTCCGGATCATTGTCGCGGCGCCGCACTATGATGGCACACTGGATGCGCAAGCTGTCGTCAAGCGAGCTCTTGCCGCGGGATCGGAAGCCTCAAACAAAACGTGGTGGCACAATTACTGGAGCCACGCTGCAGTTATAAAAATCACATCGAAGGACGGCTCCGGAGAGTATCTCGAGAATCTCCGTAATATCTATCTCTTTGCCGCGGCGGCCGAAAAGGGCGACGAGTATCCGGGCTCGCAAGCGGGTGTCGCCGACATGCTCTCGTCCGCGCGAGATGCGCACCACTGGGATGCGTCGGCTTTTTGGCATTGGAACCTGCGCATGCAGGTCGCAGCCAACATCGGCGCCGGTGTAACGGATCTCAATGAGCCGTTTTTCAATCTCTATCGGGAAAACCTGCCGGCAATCGAGAATTGGACTAAGACGTATATGGGCCGCCCCGGAGCATGCATTGCTGAAACCATGCGCTTCAACGGAATGGGCATCGAATACGAATCCAGTTGGCCTGGATTTAACGTTCCTGGAAAAATCGGTCGCGATTGTGACCTTTCGTTCACGCCCTACTTCAATGCGCGCACTCTCACTACAGGAGCTGAGGTGTCGCTCTGGGTGTGGGAGCAATACCTGGCTACGAACGACCGCAAGTTTCTTGTCGATAACTATCCAATCATCGCAGCTTCGGCCCGCTTTCTTCTTTCCTCTCAGAAACTGGCGACGGACGGGCTTCTGCATACGAGTCCGTCCAACGCGCACGAGACGCAATGGGATGTAGTCGATCCGACGACCGACATCGCCGCGGCATTGGCTCTTTATCCGGCAGCCATCGAAGCGGCGAAGCTGGTCGGCAAGGATGCCGATCTCGCGCAGCAACTCAAGGCGGCGCTGCCGAAGATTCCCCGATTTCCTCGCACCCAGTTAACCCCTCCATTCACTTTGCTACCGTCTTCAGCAGATGCCCTTGGGTCGGATATGATTGCGGAGTCCTATCTCCCAGGCGCACCCAATCATAATGCTGAAAACATAGGGCTGGAGCCAGTGTGGCCATACAGCGTGATCGGAGATGCCTCACCATTGTTCGCTCTCGCCAGGCGCACGTATGAACATCGCCCCTCAGCTCGCGGAGGTGGCTGGAGCTTCGATCCCATTCAGGCTGCGCGCCTGGGTATGGGTAACGAGGTACGGGCGGCCTTGGTCAGAAGCACCGAGAACTCCGCCTGGTGCGTGAATGGCTTTACTGGCTGCGGCCGCAATGGAGCAGACGCCGGCACTCTCTCCGCCGCTGATTTGAATTCCAGAAATCTGGAGTTCTACATCGAACAGAGTGGCGTAGCGGCCGACGCGCTTGAGGAAGCTCTCGTGCAGGATTATGACGGATTAATCCGCATTGCCCCTGCGATTCCGACAGGCTGGGACTTCGATGGCAGTGTCTGGGTGCGAGGCAAAACAAAAGTCGACCTGCAAGTAAGAGACGGTGTCCCGACGACGGTTGTCATCGAGTCAGGAATCGCGCAGCAGCTTAAGATTCGCAATCCATGGCCGGGTCAGCAGATTGATGTCGTCGCGGGTAAGACCGGAGCTAAGGTTGTGAAGGGCGCGACCGGGTCTGTCCTTCATTTCTATGCACTCGCCGGAACGGATTACCTCATCGAGAGACATGGCATTCCGACGACCAATCAAGCCTTTGAATCAATTAGCGGTGCACTCGCAAACTCGGCAAAAAGACTCGGACCGGTTCAATTGGGACTCTTCCCGGACGGCCAATCGAATAGGTAACGGGAATCGGTCTCTTCTCGAAAAATTCTTTAGATACGGATTCGACTATAAAGCCGGGATGCAGATGCGGCATCAGCCATCTCAGGCCCCTTAATTGCGAGTTTTCCGGTTTCGTGGCTCGGTTGGTGCGCAAGAAATGTGCCAAAAACCATAGATACTAATCCCGGCACCCAATCGCTTCGCAGCGGTTTTGACTTGCGTAAGGTACAGTCCCGGGTGGGGCACCGGGATATTGAGAGCACGATGCGATATCTGCGGCCAGCCAGCACGAAGGAGATCCAGGACAAGCTGAAGCGGAAGATCGAGTGGTGAGAGGGGCCGGTTTGGAGCCGGCCCTCCCGGGATAGGCCGCCATCGGCACGGTATGCCCTCTCAACCAGTCCGCGATGGCGATTGGATCGAATCGAATCGAGGATTCGAATCGAAGGTAAGGGATCCTTCCGTCGGCGACCATACCGTCGACAAGCGCTCCACCTAAAGATGTCCAGCGAAAGTCAGCCGTGAATTAACTCCGAGCGTCGGAGTTGGAGAGCAGGTAGCTGTATGCATTCGATACTGCATCGGCGTTCTGGAAGAGCTCCGCTGTCGATTGCACAAGGGTGGGTATGGGAGTTGGTGTCGTCGAGGGCACGCAGCTCAGCAGCATGAGGTTGAGGCGCCAGTAGCCGCCGCCGATCGAGATCTGGTCAGGCATGGCGGAGAGGCTGAGCTTACCTGAGAGAAGGATCCCGAAGGAGGGATCGAGGTGAATGGTATTGTTCTGATCCCCTAAGATGTTGATTTCGTCTTCTGTGACGACAACGACTGGCTGGTTTTGATAGACGTCTCCTGCGTAGATGGCTTTCGCTGTGGACTCCTATGAGTACATGCTCTTCTGGTAATTAAATCCAGGCAGCTTCTTGACGGGCGCCAATTCACGAGAAGTGCTCATATAAGTACAGATAGAATGCCTCACACCGTCTCCCACGTCAGGCCGGATCCACAGCTCTGCGCCCAGCACTTCGGCAATTTAATCCGCAGCGCCCGCTTCCTCCGCGGCCGGCCGCTTGAGGAGGTCGCGCCGCTGGCCGCCCTGACCGTGGAAGAATGGCTGGCCATTGAGGACGGCGATGTCAACATTAACCGGGCTCTTATCGAGCAGGAATATGGAGTCTTCCGCGGCGATCTCGGCGGAGCCGAACAGCAAGCCATGCATGGCCGACTAGGCCAGCTCTTCGGCAAATACACAGAAGAGATGCTCTTCGAAGGCGACCAAAGTCCCTGGAATCCAGCCCGTTATATACTCACAACCTTCCACACCAAGTTCGCACAGGAACGTACTGCTCTCAGCCAGTACATCCAGCAGGAAGCCACCGGCACACGCATGCGCCGGTGGGAACGGCCCATTCATGACTTCCCGGCGCCTTACCTGCGCGGCGCCATCGCACGCGTAACCGGCGAGGACGTTATACCCGACGAGGTGCAGCATCACCGGGACCTGGACACACTGGCGGATATGCTTGAGTACCTGCGGGCTGAGACACGGATGGCTATATGGGGCTAGGTCCCTTCCCCGCGCCGCACAACATATTTCCGCGCGCGGGCGGGGGACCGGCCCCCTCCGCCCCGGCGCTCTCCGCCAACCTGGCCGGCCTGTGCCTGATCGCATCTCAAGTTCGAGATCTCCGTTCGACTTCGATTGTCCGCAGCGACAGAGAATCTTGACTCGGGACACGCTTTCGTCTGCGTTCGGGACAGGCTCTGAAGCAACCGGCAGGGGTTCCCAAGGTTGAGGGAACTCCTGCCGGAAGGTTTCGCGTTGCATTCAGTTGCCGGAGGCGTTCTCCGGCAGGAGCGTCAGGGCAACCTGGGAAGGCGCCAATCCGTTTTTGATCTGCTCACGGTATTCGCGTTCAGCGCGTTTCTCGTCGTTCGACTCGTTCACGGTGATGCGATCACCGCGGTCCGCGATCAGAAATTCCGCAAGGAAATAGCGATCGCCGTACTTGTGGAAGATGACCTTGTTGCCGCTGCTCAGGTTGGGTTCCGAATCACTCTGAACGATGGCCATGGCGCCACCTTTGGGGCCGAGAACGGTAAGGAGATTGGGGTTGTTCGACTTGATCGTATAAACGCCGGGCGCGAAGTGCTGCCTCCCGTATTCGAATGCGAAGGGCACCTTGAACTTGGCGGTGGGTTCCATTTGAGCGTGCATCGCTGGTGCCAGCGACGCAAAGAATGCGACCAAACTCGCAAAAGCGGTGATACGGAAACTGGACTTCATGTTGCTACCTCCTTGGGGAAGGAGTCTTGATGACGCCTTCACTGAGGAGTGCGCGGCGAAGTTGAAAAAGGGGCAATGAAGAAGGGGGATTACTTTTTTAACTGGCGTCAGTTTAGTCCGCGAGACCGGAGGCGCCGGTATGAAGGTGGCGAAACAGCGCAATGCGGGCAAGCGACCAGTCGCGCTTGACGGAGCGGGGAGAGACTTCCAGGATGCGGGCGGTCTGGTCGAACTTCAGGCCGCCGAAGTAGCGGAGCTCGACGACACGCGCCTGGCGTGGGTTGTCGGCGGCAAGCCGAGTTAGAGCTTCATTGATGGAGGCAACTTCGTCGAGGCGGTCGGGGGAGATGGCGAGGTCATCATCCATCTCCACGCGATGCAGGCCGCCTGCGCGCCGCGCAGCGTTATGTTGCCGCGCATAGTCGACCAGAACCTGGCGCATGACGTGAGCAGCGAGTCCGATGAACTGGGCGCGGCTGCTCCAGTCGATGTCTTCACCGGCGAGGCGGAGATAGGCTTCGTTGATCAGCGCGGTGGCTTGCAGGGTGTGGTCGGGGCGCTCGCGGCGCATGTAGGCCTGAGCGAGACGGTGGAGCTCGGAATACACGAGCGGAAGCAGGCGGTCGGCGGCCTCCGGGTCGCCGGCGTGCATGGCTTTGAGAAGGCGGGTGACTTCGCCCGGAACTGATTCCATTGTTGCCCTCACTTGGGTCATGGTACCCTGAAACCCTTATCAGGGGCTTCATTGAAAATTACTTCATGACGAGCCCCTCGAATCATCAGAAGTCTGAACATCCTCCTGGGGCCTCTCTCCATTTAATTTGAATTCTTTTCGAATCCAGTTGCACTTTTGCCCAAACGATTGCGCATTCCATGGTGAGGCAATATGGGTCTACGAAAAGGAGAATCGGCATGTCGACGAATCCTCAAAAAGCGCTGTCGGGGTAAGTTTCGCCCGGCAGCGGTCTGCACCAGCAAGGTCCAGGTGGCCGTAGAGTCCAGTAACCAGCACCTCCAAATGGTGAACATTACGAGTTGCCGACGCGGACTTTGTGTGAAATCGTCATTGCAATCCCTGGTTTTTCGAGTAAGCTGATATTCATTAACCCCTTAGGCGGGCTCCCGTTTCCAACTCACAAGGTTTCCAGGTAACGCCAATTCCCCTTTTGCCAGTCGACGTAGTTGATTGGAAGAAACCTTATGGAAAACCTGCAGGAAACTGCCGACCAGATTTTCGTGGCTGCCCTTGGTCTCGACCAAAGTGAGCGAGCAGCCTACTTGCAGTCTGCGTGTAACGACTCCCCTGAACTCAGAGAGCGGGTTGAGAACATGCTGAAGGAAGACGCTCTCGCCGGAAGTTTTTTAGAGCACCCGCTTTTCGATCGTCCACCCCTTGAAGATTTGAATGGTGAACCGACCATCGCGCGGGATGAGGATTCCCAAACAAGCGAAGGAACCAGTCCGCGGTCGTACACTCCTCAGTTCAACCCAGGAGAAGTCCTTTGTGATCGATTCGCAGTCGTTCGATTCATCGCAAAAGGAGGCATGGGCGAAGTCTACGAGGTTGAGGATCGCCAGTTGCAAGGCGTCCATGTTGCCCTTAAAACCGTTCTCTCGCGCTACGCGGAAGACCCGTTAATGCAGGAACGATTTGAACGGGAAGTGCTCAATGCACGTAAAGTCGTCCACCCCAACCTCTGTCCTATTTATGACATCTTCCACTGGAAGCGGCGCGAAGATCATGTCACCTTCCTGACGATGAAGCTGCTCGAAGGAGAAACTCTGACCGCCAGGCTTGCCCGGACCGGTCCATTGCATGATCCTGAAGCTTCCCTGATCATCAAACAGGTTGGGTCCGGCCTTTCGGCCGCCCATAACGCCGGCATTCTTCATCGGGATATCAAATCAGCGAACATTATTCTCAACGGCTTCGGAGATGAGGTTTACGCTTGCGTGACGGACTTCGGCCTGGCGCGCGCAGCCTTCACCGACACAACCTCACTCACCGTAGGCGGCGTCGTTGGAACGCCGGGTTATGTGGCGCCTGAGCTCTTTTACGGCGGGTCTCCATCGAAGGCCAGTGACGTTTTTAGCTTTGGCGTTGTTGTCTATCAGTTGTTGACAGGTCATCTGCCTCAGCTATCGTTGCATTCCGCCTCTGATCAATCCGTAGAATCTCTGACTAAAGCTCTCCCGGCTCCATGGAGGCAACTGGTCCGCGGGTGCCTCGAGCCCAATCCTGATCGACGCTTTAAAGATATCCCGACTGCTCTTCAGTCGCTGGCGGGGAAGCCGGGTGAACGCATCGTCAGTCTTGAAAGTTCCCGATTTTTGACGCGGAGAAAAATGATCGCGCTCGCCGCGACCGGTTGCGCGGCCGTGGCCGGCGGAGCGTGGCTGGAGCGGGACAGGTTGATTGATTGGTTCGAACCCCTGCCCTCCAAGCGCTTCGTGGCGCTCATGGCATGGCCCGCGGGAGAATCAC
>JASHVU010000687.1 GCA_030044455.1 Acidobacteriaceae bacterium
AGATACTCTCCGGAGCCGTCCTTCGATGTGATTTTTATAACTGCAGCGTGGCTCCAGTAATTGTGCCACCACGTTTTGTTTGAGGCTTCCGATCCCGCGGCAAGAGCTCGCTTGACGACAGATTGCGCATCCAGTGTGCCATCATAGTGCGGCGCCGCGACAATGATCCGGAAATGACCGTTCTCATAAGGCATGAAGGAAAGCCTGACGGTCATGGGATCTGTTACGGCAACCGAAACGCCACGCGCGTCGGCCGTAATCGCCGACAGTGAACCGAACTTGCGGCCGGATGCGCCCGGATTCTGGTCGTCGATCCACGACTGCGAGAGCAAGCCCACCCTGCCACTGACGGTTGTCTGGGGTGTGCGGGGCGCCCAGAGCCGGAGCAGCGCGGTCTGCGGTTCTGTGGGAGTAGCGCCCGATACGTCGATGATCAAAGTATCGGAATAGGCCATTACGAAGGCGGTCGCAGTCATTCCGCCGCCTTGCTCCCGGAATTCGCCATCGTACAAATCAAGCCGTCCCGAATAATCCCTTGCCTGCGTCAATTTGGCCAGTCCCGGGACCACGATCTCTCCTGGTGACAATCGATCCGGGAGGGTGTCGGCCCGGTTGAGCTGCGCCATAAGTCCGTTGTCAGACCAGACGGCGACGCCGAGGCGTCCATTGCCCAAAGGCATCGCCTGCGCCGCAAGTAGATTCGGTTGGCCCAAAACGATGGAAGATCGGCCCATAACTCCGGCGACATCGACCTGAAATCTGTTCTCATGCCATGCGGTTGTTAAACCGGAATCTGCGGACTGAGCCGAAAGATTTGCCGTAAGCGAAATGCAAAGGGCAGAGAGATACAAAACGTTTCTGATCAGGGTATTCAACATGGCGTGTTTGTGTTATTGAGCAAGATTCATTTGAGACGGCGGAGCATCCTCCGGAGCGCTACCCCACTTGGTGTTTGGCGAGTCCCCCATCTCCAGAACCAATGTGCCACCATTTGCAATTGCCGCGTGTGCGAACCACGCGCCTGAAAGTGGCTTGCCATTGAGCTCAGCCGACTGAATGTACTTGTTTCGGCTCGAAACGTGATTGGCAAGAATTGTGAATAGTTTCCCATTCCCTAATCGGATGATGCTTTTTGCGAAAATGGGACTTCCAATCTCGTATATCGGATTACCGGGACAAACTGGATAAAAGCCTAGAGCACTTAGAACGTACCACGACGACGTTTCTCCGCCATCGTCATCCCCGGGAATGCCCAGCGGGCCGTCTCCATACCAGACATCCATGAGTTGTCTTACATGCCGCTGAGTTTTCCAGGGTTGTCCGGAGAAGTCGTAAAGATACGCGATGTGATAACTGGGTTCGTTACCCTGCGCATATTGCCCAACCAGCCCGGTGGCATCAGGAAATTGGTCAAGAAAATGAAACTTCGATGTGCCATACTGTTCGACAAATAGCCGGTCGAGTTTGGCATTGAAGGCATCGCGCCCACCGATAAGTCGGATAAGTCCCGCAACATCGTGCTGAACACCGAATGTATACAGCCAGGAGTTGACCTCCGTAAAGTAGTCTCGTCCTCCTTGTCCGCCGCCTAACTTTGGATCGAAATGGGTAACCCAGTTCCCATCGGAGTCCTTCGGAGCCATGAAACCAATGTCCGCATTGAAGACGTTCCGATAGTTATTCGCCATCTGGCCAAAGCGGCTTGCATCTTCTTGCTTTCCGAGCGCCCGGGCAAGTTGCTCGACACACCAGTCGTCATAGCTGTTTTCAATCGTGACAGAGACTGCCTGCCTGCGCTCAGGAGTTACCTCCGGGATGGTTTCGCTCTCGCCCCACTTCAGCGCCGGGAAGAAACCTTGATCGAAATACACGCGATCAAGAGAGGTGAGGGGTGCGCGACTCCAGGGGATCATGGTCGCTTCCGTGGCGTTCTTTCGAATGGCTGAATATGCCTCATCAACGTCGAAATCGCGGTAGCCTTTGGCATAGACATCAAGAATGAATTCCGCGGCGTGATGGCCGATCATGACAGCCTGGTCGCCGGCTGCAGACGGAAATGAAGGCAGCCAGCCGCTCTGTTCATACATGCGTAAGTAGGAGCGGACCATGTCCTGCTGTTGCCGCGCGTTGAGCAGAAGTTGCAAAGGATGAAGCGAACGATAGGTATCCCAGAGTCCATCGTCGACATAGAAATCGTGACCCTGCGCTTCGTGCACGGCATGATCGTAACCACTATAGTATTTGCCGTCCTCGGTAATATCGGTCATGCGGCCCATAGAACGGTAGAGGGCGGTGTAGAAAATAACCCGTTGCCGCTCATCTCCGCCCGTTACATCAATTGCGGAGAGCGCATGATTCCAAATAGCGCGTGTCTCGGATTTTACGCGGTCGAACGTCCAGCCCGGGACCTCCCGTTCCAGGTTTCTGCGGGCCTGATCAGCGCTGATGTAGGAAATACCGACACGCACTTCGATCTGCTCTCCGGCTGTCGTCGCAGTGTCAGTGATGACGCCGATATTGCTTCCGGTCTGTTTTACGGCATGACCAGGAAGCTCCTTTCCCCAGGTCTGGAAGGAGTTGAATGGACGAGAGAACACGGCGTAGAAGTACTCGCGAGTTTCCCCGTCGGGGTCTGAGAGTTTCCCCACCGGGCCATCAAACTTTTCACTGCCCTCGATAGCGTTCTCGCCGGCGACTGCGAGTTCTGCGTCGTTTCCCAATGTGAGAATGAAATGAGCATGGCTGTTGGCGGGAAACGTGAATCGATAGTAGGCAGCCTTTTCAGTTGCCGTGAATTCGGCTTTGATCTTCCACGTTTGCAGATCGGCCTCGTAGTAATAAGGAGTCGAGACTTCGAAATCGTGGTCAAAGTCCGATGCATTCTCATCTGGGCTAATTCCGGTCTTGCCAGTTGAAGCCATCAATGTCGCAGGGCCGGCAGGAAAACCATAGATCTTGTCCGCGAGATACCGATCGGTAATTCCGGGAGTCGTTATCGGTGCAAGTCGAGCCATGCCAAAGGGGCGCTGAACGTACGGCACTGTCGCCGTGAGCAGTTGCCCGATGGTTCCAATGTTTGGAAAAACATAATCCACGGGCTCCTTTTGTGAATGTCCTTGGGCAAACATGATACTGCCACACAAAGCCAATAAAACCGGAGCGGTTGTAATGGTTTTCATTTATTCTCTCTTCTTTGTCCTTCGCTGCGCATCATCAACTGAGAACGGATCTTTGTCTGGGCTCAATCTGTTATCGCGGGTCGAGGACGAATTTTGTGGTTAAGGAAGCTTGTGAAGAACCGCCGACCCAGAGCACGTAATCGCCCGCTTCGACGCTCCATTTCCCCTCCGCATCCCAAACTGCGAGTTGCTTCTGAGGAATATGAAAGACGACGTTCTTCGTTTCCTGTGGCTTGAGAGCTACTCTTGAAAATCCTTCGAGTGAGCGGTCTGGGGTCTCCACGCTGCCGAAATCCTGGCGCACATAGACCTGAGCAACTTCGTCTCCTTCGCGATCACCAACGTTCGTTACGTCCACCGACACCAGAATCTCTCCATCGCTTCCATGAGGCGGTGCATGCACAGCGAGGTGGTCATAGCGAAATGACGTGTAACTCAGGCCGAAACCAAAGGGAAACAGCGGGAGCCCGTCACCATCCACATACTTGTGAACACGCGAACGGTCAGAGTTATAAAAGTCGGGCAACTGCCCTACGCTGCGGGGAAATGAAATGGTGAGACGGCCGGAAGGATTGTTGTCGCCAAAGAGGGTTTCCGCGATGGCTTGGCCCCCGAATTCACCTGGGTACCACGCTTCGAGAATTGCAGGCACATGCTCTTTGGCCCATCCGATCGTCAACGGTCGGCCGTTTTCCAACACCAGCACCACTGGTTTCCCCGTGCCAACCATGGTCTCCATCAATTGTTCCTGGTTACCAGGCAGATCGAGGTCGGAACGATCAAACCCCTCTCCAGAGATTCCCTGCCATTCTCCTAATCCTAGGATGATTACGTCTGCATTCTTCGCCGTAGCAGTTGCCGATTCGATGTCGTTGCCGGGGTCGAAGTCAACCGTCGCTTCGGGGACAAGTTTGCGGATGCCCTGCAATATGCTTATATGTTCGCCGTTGGATTCTTTTTCATAGTCGCCATATCGCGCTACATCGCCATTAGGGCCGATCACTGCTATCCGCCGAACCGATTTCGAAAGGGGCAACAAACGACCCTCGTTCTTCAAAAGTGTTATGGACTGACGTGCCGCTTCAAGCGAGAGGTCGAGATGCCCCTGCGACCGGAATGCCTTGGCCTTCAAGTCGGGATCGGTGGTCGAGTGATCAAACAGGCCTAAGGCAAACTTCACGCGAAGTACCGACTTGACGGCTCTGTCCAGGTCCGATTGCGGAAGTGAACCCTCACGAACGCATTCAATAAGAGCCCGCTGAAAGACTTCGTGGTCGAAATCGTAAAACTGCATGTCGACCCCGGATTGAATGGCCAGGCACGCAGCCTGCTTTGGAGTAGAAGCAACATCGTGCACGGTGTACAGGCGCTGGATCGCGCCTAGGTCGGAGAGCACGAATCCCTTGAACCCCCATTCCTGGCGAAGTATTTTCTTAAGCAAGAACGGGTCGGCGGTAATTGGAATTCCATCTATTTCGTGATAGGCGGCCATCACCCCCATTGCCTTCCCGTCTCGAATTGCCGGCTCAAATGACCTGAGCATCACAGAGCGCAACTCACGCTCGCCGATATGCACTGGCGAAGTGTTGGTACCTCCCTCTGGGGAACCGTGCGCGGCGAAGTGTTTGGGCTCGCTGACAACACTCTGATTGCTACTCAAGCTTTTCCCTTGCGCTCCCCGCACAAACGCTTCGCCCATTCGGCCTGTGAGATATGGATCCTCGCCATAGTCTTCTTCGACGCGTCCCCAGCGGGGGTCTCTGGCGAGATCGAGGACAGGCGCAAGAATCATGTCCACACCGGTTGAGCGTGCTTCTGACGCGATGGCTGCGCCAATGCTCTCTAGGTTGGCCGGGTTCCAGGTTGACGCTAGATTGACCGGAGCCGGAAACACTGTTCCGGTATCGAAGCCGTGCAGACCCTCTTCGATGAAAAGCGCGGGAATGCCGAGACGGTTGTGTTTGATTACCCAATCTTGAATGGCATTTGCCTGTTCCGGTGTCGGATTCAGGTCGTGGACGGCGCCGACACCAAGATCGCCCCACAAGGCCTGCGCCCTATCCGGTAGGAAATTGGCATTTGGGTCTGCATGTGTCTCGTCGATGTGCTTGTCCACTAAAGCGGTCGCACCGGAATACAGATCGAGTTGCCGCACCTTCTCTTCCAGGGTCATCCGGCCCAGGAGATCATCAATTCGCCGCTCAATTGGCGCCTTTGCATCCTTATATAAGGCATTTGGGTGCGCTGACGGGGACGCCGCTTGCGCCAGTACCTGATTCGGATAGGCCAATGACACAAGTCCGGCAATGAACGGGATTGCAAATATCCGCGCAAAGCAGATCGAAAACCGGAATCTCCGGTCCGCTCGCTGCTCATGCCCGGATTCTTGAATCCGGAGGGGCGTAAATGAGAACGATCTGTCGTTTTGGTTTCCTGACTCTGAAGCGGGAGTCCGCACGTAGTTCGCGCCTCTATTGCGATTGCTATCTCTCTTCACTTTTCCGCCCTGGTTCCGGGGATTCCTGCGCCTCACGACAACCGTAAGGGGATATCGCGACAGCGACAAGGTTGGCACGGTTTCCGACTTGACCAATTCTAGATTGAAAACAAAAGACTTACTAAGATGCGCTCTGGCTAACAGTAGATACCTTCGCAAACGTGGGGGAACGGCCGCACTCGCACAACTCAATAACGACATTCCGCCGGGAAATCCCCAAAGAAACCTGAACTGTGCCCGAATAAGAGCAGTGATCATTGTCTCCACTTGACCTCGCGGTCGGTGCTCCCGACAAACAGTCTCATGCCACTCAAGCTCTCCAAGTGGTGCTCAATCAATGTATTACGCAGCAAGCTCGTAAAATCAATTCTGCCAGGGGGATCGCATTCCAGATTCGACCTGCAGTGGCAAGTCGTAGAATATGGACAATTCGACAAACTGAATGCGAGAATCTGGAGCACACAGACGTTCAAAATGCAGTCACCTTCCCCAAACGACGCCCGAATTGCAGAGATCGCCAAGATCGCAGAGACCAAAAGCGATATTGTGGCGTTGCAACAACATGTGAAGGAAGTGATTGAAGGGGAAGTATTTAAGGGGAGTCACCGCAGCGTTCAATTTCTTCAATACATCGTCGATAAAGCGATCACTGGTCACTGCGAATCACTCAAAGAGCGGGTCATTGGAATGGAGCTCTTTGGGAGATCCGCATCCTATGACACAGGCGACGATGCGATCGTTAGAGTTACGGCAAGTGACGTGCGCAGGCGCTTGCTTGAGCACTACGGAAGATACGGGGCGACTTCCGAGTTCCGGATCACACTACCTTCAGGGTCATACATCCCGGAAATTACGCGCAAGCCAAATGGCGCAGCAGCTGTAAATGGCAGGGCGACGGTCCACGTGAGAACCCTCAGTCCTGACGATTCAGCAGCCATCGACACTCCACTTGTGCTTCATCCAAAAGAGTCGATTGACAATCATCCCAGCATTCATCGAGTCGCTACTGTCCATCCGCGGGGCTTTTCGAAACGAATATGGTTTTTCGCCGCGATTGCAGTTGTGACACTGAATCTCACGATGTGGGCCGTCATGTGGGCCCGCGTTACGCGCACCGTGGCGACGCCAATGTCCTTGCTTCCCTGGTCGGCGCTCTTCGGCCCTTCCCACGCAACGCAACTCATTACCAGCGACCCCAACATTGTTTCTGTCCAAGCAATCACAGGCGGGCAGATTTCGGTATCCGATTATGCAAATCGCAAGTATGTTCCTGAGCCCAATAAGCTGACGCCCGATGAAATTCGCTTCTGCCATATGCTTCTGTGGGGAGACAATTCGACGGCCTCGGTCGACACGCCGATCGCCGTCAATATTGCGGAGTTAGCTCGGACCAGCCCGCGCAAGATGGACGTTCATGCTGCCCGAAGTATTCAGCTTACCGACCTGAAAACTGACGACAACTTTATCATTCTCGGAAGCCC
>JASHVU010000066.1 GCA_030044455.1 Acidobacteriaceae bacterium
AGCCCATAAGTGGTTTGGTAACGGAGGCCGTAATTGACGGTCAGGTGGTGGGATACACGCCAGGAATCTTCAGCGTAGAGGCCGAGCCGTTGAACATTCTGCGAAAAGCTGCCGTCGCCCGCTGGCGTGTAAGTGCAGGTGATGCCTGAAGCTGCGCTGGGTTCGGGATTGCACTGCGAGGCAGGCGAAACAAAATAAAACGGCAACGCACCGGTGATGCCGCCGCAGTCTGCTCCGGGCGGATTGATGTAGCAATCGGGATTGGCCGAATATTTGATGATCTGCTCGGCCGTGGAAGCAAATGCGCCGCTCAACACCGGTTCGTGAATAAAGTCCACGCCAAATTTGAAGGCGTGATTCCCCGCAACATGCGCCAGGTCGTAGCGCAACTGATACTTCTCCTGGTTGCGCAGGTCGGGGAAGAGGGTGATGGGAGTTGCAAACTGGTTGTCGCCGAAGGTTTCGAATCCTGAAATGGTCAACGCTGTCGAGCTGAAGGGAAATGCCAACGCGAAGCCGAGATTTGAGTTTCGCGTCTGCGTAAGGTGCAACAGGCTGGCGTCAAGGACCAGATTGCCGAGCCAGGTTGGGTTGAAAGTATAGGCGTTGCCGATCACCGCGTTCCAATAGTTGTTGTGCGTCAGCAGTCCAGTGGAAGGCAGAGTACCCTGCTCTACTAACGCGTTGTGGGTAAGATACGTGTCTTCTGAGATGCGCAGAAACCAATGCGACTTGCGCGACTGGGCCCAGTCAAAACGCACCGTGCCGAGATAGTCGCGGAAAGGGATGGGGACGGTGGCGGGAACGGCGATAGAAGTTACGCTGGAGATCAAGCCTTCGGAAGCGATTGTGCTCAGCGCATCGAATTGAGTGGTGCTGGCCGGGCTGTACGCGATGCTGGCATTTTCATGGACATTCTCGAATGAGGTGAAGAACCACAGCCTGTCTTTTACGGCGGGCCCGCCCAGAGTGCCGACATAATTCTGGCGGGAGAACGGCTGCTTCGGGTTATGCACGCAGATTCCATTCGTGCAGGTTTCAGCCGGATTCTCAATTGGAAAACGGGCGTTGAGGGCCGCCGCCCGCTCGTAGAATGCCCCGTCACCGTGCCAGTCGTTGGTGCCGCGCTTGGTGGTAATCACCACGGATCCGGCGGTGGTCCAGCCAGTATCGGCGTCTTCATTCGAGGTACGTACGGCAAACTCCTGAATGCCGTCGGGCGAAAAATTCTGGAGAAAGCCGCCAATCCAGTCGTCGGAATTTTCGGCCCCGTCAACCGACAACTCGTTGTTTAAGCCCGAGCTTCCCCCAGTGGAAACAGCGGTGATGCGGGCCTTAGTGGGATCGGACGGCTCGACCGGTTCGGTTCCGGGAACGAGATAAGCAATGTTGGCGAAGCTGCGCGCAGGTAGCGGAAGAGATTCGAGGTCCTGGCTACCGACAACTCCCCCATGCACTGCGCTCGAAGTGTCAATGGTTGCGGTGGTGATCGAGGAAGGTGCGCCTTGCACATTGACAGTCTCACGTCCACTTTCCGGTTTGAGTGTGACGTTGATATCGCGGACAACGCTGACTGCGACATCAACATCGGCCGTGGCCCGTGCGAAGCCTTTTGCGGTAACGATGACGCGATAAGAACCGGGAAGCAGCCCCTCAATGCGGAATTCTCCTTGCCCATTTGCCGTCTCTGAGCGGCTAATTGAAGACCCGGCGGCCTCTACCACAACTTGAGCGCCGGCCACTCGCGCGCCGGTGGCGTCCAGGATCTCTCCACGAAGCGCGCCGTTTGGATTCTGCGCGCTCGACACCGCTGCTGCCAGAAGTATTGCCGTGAACATTGCCGGAGTTTTCATGTGCAGATACCTCTCAGCAAGAAAAGAAACGCACATCGAGGCTGGCTTTACTCATCATCGTCGTCATCAGGCGGAATGGCAGCGCCATTAGGCAATTTGCGTGGATCGGGCTTGACGGTGACGGGCTGCGTCAAGGTTTGGCCGTCAACTGTAAGACGTACTGTATAGTCGCCAGGCTGCAATCCCTGAAATCCGCGCCCGGGACGGGCCGGCGCAGCCGGGGGCGGAGCCGCCGACGTTCCGGCGGGATGGCAGGCGTCCACGGTCGGCGGTGGTGGACGGCGGCCAAATCCGAAGCCGCGCGGCGCCATGGCATTGAGCGCGAAGCGATGCATGCCGGACGCAGCCGACGGCGGCGGCGCGGGTTCTTCCCAGTAGGCTTGCACGTTGATGGCTTCAGTGTCGACCGGCTTTTGAGGTGTGTCGCTGGCCGCGCAGGCAGCCACCTTGCCGGCTTTGTCAACCAGTTCAAGTTTGAGCGGTCCGCTGGCCGCGGACTTGAGCCAGTAGTATGCCACCACGCCTGATGGCGGGTTCAGCTCCTGCGGTTCTTCGTGCGGCAGCGGCGTGCCATCCTGGCCGCCCTGGTGGATGGCCAGCGTTTCGCCCGGCGCAAACAGATACGCATGACTAGCCTCAATCTGAGTGCCGTTCGCAGCGATCTGGCGCAGCGCCGCCATTTGATCGAGGACCCAGAATCCGCGGCCGAAGGTGGCAACAGCGAGATCGTCGCCGTGCACGACGATGTCGCGAACCGACGTGACAGGCATGTTGAGCTGGAGGGGCTGCCAATGGTCACCGTCGTCAAAGGAAACATAAACGCGCAGCTCGGTTGCGGCGTAGAGCAGTCCCTTTTGTTTGGTATCTTCCTTGACTGAGTTCACAAATGCGCCCTCGGGAATTCCGTCGGCCACATTCTTCCAGGTCTTTCCGCCATCATGGGTGCGAAAGATGTAAGCGTGGTCGTCGGCCAGCCGATGACGATCAACCGAGGCGTACGCGGTCTGCACATCGAAGTGGCCGGCCTCGATCTGCGATACCTTGCTCCACGCGGTCATCTCGGGCGGCGTTACGTTGCTCCAATGCGCACCATCGTCGCGCGTCACATGAATAAGGCCGTCGTCGGTGCCCACCCACACGGTCTTTGCATCGAGCGGAGATGGACTCATGGTGTAGACCACGCCGAAGCGATCGGTCATGGTTTGGTCGATGTCTTTCGCCGTGACGGGATCGAGGGTCTTCGGTACTTCGGGGTTGAGGCGCGTGAGGTCCGGGCTGATCCGGTCCCAAGTTTTGCCGCGGTCGCGAGTGCGGAAGACAAATTGATTCGAATAGTAGAGCGCATCGTCTGTCGGGGAAAAAACCTCCGGCAGCGTCCAGGTTTTGCGGTATGGATCACTCGCATCTTCTTTGGGCAGTTCGCCGCCCTCGGGCGCAGAAAGATTGAGCGCCTGGTTGCAGCGCTGATCGCCGTTGCCGTAGAGCAGGTCAGGGTCTTTGGGGTCGGGCACCACGGTGTCGCTCTCGCCGGCTTCGCAGATTGGCAGCCAGTTGCCGAAGCCGAGTGTACCGAAGCGCGACCAGGTGCTGACGCTAACCGCACCTGAATCCTGCTGCGCGCCGTAGAGCCAGTAAGGGAAGCGATTATCGGCGGCGATGTGATAAACCTGCGCGGTAGGCTGGTTGTACCAGGTGCTCCATGTCTTAGCGCCATCGACTGAAACCACGGTGCCCTGATCGCTCGATAGCACCATACGATTGCCATCTTTGGGATTGATCCAAAGCTGGTGATAGTCGTCGCCGCCGGGCGCGCCTTTTACGGGTGCCCAGGTTTTGCCGGCGTCGAGTGTCATGTAGGTGGCTGTGTTGACGTCGTAGGCGCGATCGGGATTGGTGGGATCGACTGCGATCTGGCAGAAGTACCATCCCCGGCCCCACAGGCGCTGTTCGCTGTTCACCAGTCGCCACGTTGCGCCCGCATCGTCTGAGAGATAAATACCGCCGGAGGGTTTGGGTGCGTTGGCTCCGGTAGGAGGGGGGACGCGATAGGAGCGCGCGATTGCCGTGCCTAGATCGTCGACCACCGCGTACAGACGATTTGGATTGCTGGGCGCAACGGCAATTCCGATTTTGCCGACGAAATCGTCGGTGGGCAGGCCGCCGCTGAGCTGATGCCAGGTATCGCCTCCGTCGCTAGATTTGTACAGGCCTCCGCCGGGCATATTCGATGGTGCATATACAGCCCATGGCGGACGGCGCGTTGCCCAGAGCGATGCGTAGATTGTGCGAGGATGTTCGGGATCGAGAGCGAGATCGATGGCGCCCACGTCGTTGGGGTCCTTGGAGCTCCAGAGGATCTTGGTCCAATGAGAGCCACCATCGGTGGAGCGATACACTCCGCGTTCGGGATTGGCCTTGTAGGCGTGGCCCAGCGCAGCCACGTAGACAAGGTTCGGATTGGCGGGGTCGACGACGATTTTGCCGATCTGGCGCGTCTCGGCGAGGCCGATTGAATGCCAGGTCTTTCCCGCGTCGGTCGATTTGAAAACACCGATGCCATACGAGTGCTGGCTGCGAATGTCGGGCTCGCCGGTGCCAACGTAAATGACGTTGGGGTCTGAAGGAGCCACGGCGATTGCGCCAATGGAACCGATGGGGATTCCGGTCACTGGATCGTCGGCAATGGGGAACCAGGTGCGGCCGGAGTTTTCAGTCTTCCACACGCCGCCACCGACCGACCCCATGTAGAAAGTGTCAGGCTGCGATGCGTTTCCTGAGACGGCATAAGTGCGGCCGCCGCGCATGGGGCCTACATCCCGCCACTCGAAACCGGAGAGCAATGCAGCAGGGTATCGCTGGGCGGCAACCGGAAGCGTGAAGGCAGCGCAAAGAAATGCGGCAGAAAAAGTACGGGCGGCGGCCATACACGGGCTCCGATTGATACGGGATTTTGTCGAACGGCGGGGAGAGCAGTCGGCTAGCAATTGAACTGGATTGTAAATCATTCCTCATCGCCGATCTCGACCTGATCCTTCAAGCTGTGGTCGCTTTTGCTCGAGTCGAGATTGAGCAGAGCAAGGTGCTGACGCTGAAGCTGTTCGTTGAGCGCCTTGAGATCGGTCTTCTTGAGTAGCTGCCACTGTTCAATGAGGCCGTCGAGTGATTTGACGGAAGTCTGGCAGGCCTCAACCTGTGCTGCGGTGGGAGCGACATCGGCGTTTTCGATTGAGTGCTCGAGTCGCGCCAACTGCGTGCGCACCAATCC
>JASHVU010000688.1 GCA_030044455.1 Acidobacteriaceae bacterium
GGGATAAAGCAGCCCGGGAGGAGCATTGGGAAATACTTTCGATTGGTCGTTGGTCGGCGTCCAGCAGGTTACTCCGACACCGTTGTATTGTTCGTTCGCATACGGAGTCTCCACGTCGTAGCCCACACCGTAGGCCAGCGTCAGGGCACTCATGGCCTTCCAGTGGTCCTGGGCATAGGCATAATACTGCGACGCCCTTACATCGACAAAGAATCCCGAGCCCTGGCTATATGTGGCCGGGATTCCAAGCAGGAAGTCGGCTGCCGGATCGCCGGTGCTGTAAGTCGCGGAGCTATTGAAAAAGAATGCTCCGCTGTTGTTCGCGTAGTAGGGGTTGCTGATAATAAACCGCTCTACGTTGCCGCCGAATTTCAGGTCATGATTTCCAAGTACTTTGCTGAAGTTATCGACGTAAGTGTAGTTCTCATCTTTGCGGGGCTGCGGTCCATTGGTACTGAAGCCAAGAGCGAAGTAGCCGTTCACATTAATGAATGGCAACGCGCCGGCCGCGGCGTCTTGAGGAATGATGTTGAACCCGAACGATGAAGGTGCAGCCAGAGTGGACGGCGCCGGTTGCAGTTCAGCGAAATTGAACCGGAAATAACCGGCCCGCAATTCGTTCAACATAGTGCTCGAGAACACATGCGTCCATGACGCATTGAAAATCTTGGTGTGCGACGAATTGTCGGCAGCAAATCCCGGCAGCGTCGCACCTGTTCCCGTCGATTCAGTGGAAGGAAGCGGCAAAGTATTCGTCGCCGGGTTGGAGTCAAACAGCGTCGATGCCCAGAGCATATCTTTCGAGGTCAACTGATCGTCGATGCGGATGATTCCTTGATCGTCGTCAGAAGTATTTGGGGCATTGAAATTGTCGTAGGAGATGCCGCCACTCGAATAGCTGACCGGCGGAACGTATTTGTTAAGCAGGTTGCTGGCAATCGGATTGAAATCCGACACCGGTATTTGCTCATTCGGGAAACAACTGTTCCACGGAGTGCCCGCCGTGCAAAGGCCATTCGGTCCCTGGATGCCATCGGGAAATGGAATTGGCTTGCTTGAAAATTGCGCCGCGTCGGCTGAGAAGTTTCCATCTCTTTGATCGCCAGAGAAAACAGGGGTCAACGTCGTCTGCGCCGAAATGCTTCGCAATCCTTGGTAAGCGACAAAAAAGAATGCATGATTCTTGCGGATCGGTCCGCCCAGAGTGCCGCCGAAGACGTTTTGATGAAACGGCGGCCGGGTGGTTGAAAAGTAATTGCCGTTGTTCAGAAAAGTGTCGCGATAAAACTCAAACCCATCGCCGTGGAATTGATTCGTGCCGCTCTTCAGCGCTTCATCCACAATTGCGCCGGAGTTGCGACTGAACTCGGGATCGATCGTGCTGGTCAACACGTTTACTTCCGCGAGCGCATCGGGATTGACTACAATTCCCGGCTGGTTCAAAAGGAAGTCGTTGATGTCGGTTCCATCCAGCAAATACGAATTCTCCTGCGTCTGACTGCCGTTGGTCGAGAATGTGGCCTCGCGATCCGATGCCTCAACTGTTCCCGGCGCGGTCTTTTGAAGTTGTACCGCATCCCGACCGAGCGTAGGGAGTTCTTCGATCTCCTGGGCTGCAACGACGTTCTTCAGTTGAACATCAGACGATTCGACTTGGACTATCTCTGAATTCACCTGCACAGTCTGTGAAGATGTTCCGATCTGCAGCTTGGCGTCGACTTCGCGGGCCGAGCTGAGGTCGAGCATGATGCCGGTTGTGGTGAAGCGCTGAAATCCCGGAACATCTACTGTGATCGAATAGGGGCCGCCAATGTGCAGGTCGGGGAAGACGAAGTAGCCCTTGCTGTCGGTTTTCTGGGTGTTCGAAATCCCTGTGCTCGTGTTGACGGCGGTGACCGTTGCATTAGCCAGCACGGCTCCGTTCGGATCAGAAACTGTGCCGTGAATTGACGCCGTGGTGGCTTGCGCATGAACTTGAACTGCCAAATAAAATACGCATGCGAGAGATAGCAAGGACAGGACGAGAGATTGGATGCGAATCTTCATGAGACCTCCAAAGTGAGCGAACGAAATTCTCCCGCGTGCTCAAGCCGTCGATATTATTGAGAGCCGCGAGCGCGGGAGTGGGGAATTGTGCTAATTTCGTGCAATCTGAAGCGACAACTGTCCTGACCCTGAATGAAGCCCGGAAGTGCTCGCGGCAACATCTTCGATGATTTGTATGCACTTGTCTTCAATCAAAGGGAGTGGCTCTGGTCTCAATAAAACGGTGGAGACTCGAATTCACGAGTCAGGCGGGGAGCAATTGAGAGCCCCGCGCTCATTTCAATAGAGGATCTTGGTTAACTGGAAGGAATTCAAACCCCGAAATTATCTGCGCGATGCGGGCGGCGCCATCAGGCACACGCCGGCTCACCAAGCGTGGGCGGGTGATTGCCGAAGAACCCGGCGAGGCGGGTTGCAACAGGCTCGGGCTGGTTCAGAGGAATGAAGTGACCCGAATCAAGCGTGACCATGTTGGCGTTGGGAATGAGTTCAAAGGCGCGGCGGGCAAAGGTCTCGGGAATTGCGGGATCGTGCGAACCATGAAAGATCAGCGTCGGCATTATCAGTGAAGGCAGGAAGCGGGGAACATCGGCCAACACCGACGACGGCTTGCCCCAACGCAGAACCCGCATGAACTCCCACGGACCTGCAAAACCCGAAAATGGCTTACGAAAATCGTCGAGAATTCGGCTCATCATTTTAGACGGCCCAAGAGCTCGCCGCATGGCAACTTTCCAGAAGATCTGCCCGATCAACGGAGCCAGGAGTTCTCCCAGAATTGGTTTTCGCAGGACCTCAAGCAGAAAGAATGGCTTGAGTTCAGGAAACAGGGCCGGCGAAAGCAAAGCAAGGCATCCCACTTGCTGCGGGAAATAGCGAGCGTAGTGCACCGCAACTACCGATCCTGCGTCGTGACCGACCACGTGCCATTTTTCAATATTGTTCTCAATGCGAATTTGATCGATTTGCTGGGCAAGATGGCGAAGGAAATCCGGATCATAGCGCCGGCCGGGTGTTTCACCCATTCCTGGCAGGTCTACCGCAAAGCATCTGAAGCTTCCGCAAAGGCGATGAATGACCTCTTTCCAGAGACAGCTACTGGTAGGCATTCCGTGAATGAAAAGGACGGGAACTCCAGAACCGCAGCTTACAACATGCATGGAGATACTCCGATCGAAGTCACGAGGTTGCACACGCCGGGGCGGAAGGCCGCATTCGCGAGCAGTACCAATAGCACAAGTTGATTGCAAAACGAAGTGTGGCGAGAAACATGCCGAACAAAAAAGTTGAGATTATGCCGCGGGGCCTTATGCGCGAATAGATGTTGTTGATGCTCCATGCCGGAATTGTGTATACGTCGCCGGCCCTGAGCGGTCCAATCCGATTTCTGATGGGCCAGTCGTAGACGACCTTTTCGATTCCGGAATTGAAGAATTTGGCTATGTAAAGGACACGGCGGCTATAAAGGCTTCGCGGCAGCCAGGGCAATATTCTGCGACTGCGGTTCCGCAAGATGATGCGTGATGCTTCTTCGGCATGCCGCAGTGCTGCGGTGACGCCGTTGGATGTCATGGGGTCCACCATCGCGGCTGACTCTCCGATGACCAGCCAATTGGGGCCGTTGGTTTTGCCGTAGGCACGGCACCGGAACGATGTCGTGTGCGGAGGATTTACATTGGAAGACTGCGCCAATCGACCCAGTTCCGCGAAGTTGCCCATTTGCTCCCTGAAAATCTCGTGAAGCGACATTCCCTGCTTACGCTTTTCGCCAACGGTCTCACCCGCAGCTATGTAACCAACGCTGATAGTTTCAGGATTGATTGGTATTTGCCAGACCCAACTCATATAAAAGGGTCCTTCGCAGTCTGCGTTCACGGTGGTTCCTTCCAGTGGCTCAGGCGCTGGAAAATAATCCCACATTGCCACCTTCTTGGGGCCGAACTCATAGACAGGCAAATCGAAGAGGCGGGGGAACAGACTGGTCCCCGATCCCGCAGCGTCAACAAACCAGCGCGAAGAGATTTCGATGCCGCCCTGGGTGACCACCGAAGTGATCGTTTTTTCCATCCGTTCCACTCGAATCACTTTATCGCGCAGCCATGTGACGCCGGCTGCGCAGACAATTTCGCGAAGAGCGGCATCGAGCCTTTCACGATCCACGTGGAGGGTGCGCAGCTCGACATTGAAAGGTGGCCTGGCAAGCCAATCGGACGGCACATAGTTTTCAGTCGCTCCGCTGCGCAGTCTGAGAATCACGTGTTTCTTGTAAGTAGCCATCCCTTCGCTAAGCAGGTGGTCCATTGGCAGGCCCAAGTCAGCCAGCAACTCCGGTGCTGACCAATCGAGTGATTCGCCAACTGCGTCTCTGTTTTCAGATTCCGGTTCAATGCAGAGCACGCGCAGTCCACCCTTGGCGAGATGAAAAGCGGCTGCCATTCCGGCCAAACCGCCCCCCACTACCGTCACATCAATTTGAGAGAAGTTGTTCGTCATCAGAAGGATGTGGCGACAGTTTCCCGTATAGCGCATACTGTCGGAATCGATCAAGTTCGAGCAAGAGTCGATGGGAGGGCAAATCTTTCCACCTTTCGATGGAGGCGCGGCTGTCTTAACGCCACTAATCTGCTGGCAGCAGGTCCAGCCTCCCCCACGAAACAATCGGCCCAAGGAGAGTCAGGCTATTTGAAACTTCCTTTTTGGCTCCGTCCCGTTCTTTTCATTGCAGTGCTTCTCGCGGTTTGGCAGGTTGCCATTGATCGCCACCCGGGGCAGTTGTTGCCGGCCCCGACCGGCGTCGCTTTGGGAATTCTGGACCTGATACGGCACGGCTTACTACTCAAATACGTCGTAGCATCTCTTTTCCGGGTCACTTGGGGATTTGGTCTTGCGGCTCTTACAGCAATCCCATTGGGACTTATGCTGGGCTGGTACCGGCGCGGCGAAATGGCTTTCTACCCGCTTGTGCAGGTGTTTCGTCCCATTTCTCCGCTGGCATGGATTCCGATCGCGATACTCTGGTTCGGTGTGGGCGATCTCGCCGCAATCTTTCTAATCTTTGTCGGATGCTTCTTTCCATTGCTCTTGACGGCCATGAGCGCAGTGCATAACATTCCCGCCGTTTACATCAACGCGGGCAGAAATTTTGGATTGAGTTCGAGCGCGTTTGTGTCGCGCGTCTTGTATCCCGCTGTAGTTCCGCAGTTACTCACTGGGTTGAGGATCACGCTCGGCATCGCTTGGCTGGTTGTGGTGGCTGCTGAAATGATCGCAGTCAGTTCCGGATTGGGTTTTCTGATTGTGGATGCCCGCAACGCGGGGAATCGTTACGATCTTGTCGTCGCCGGCATGGTGATGATTGGAGTCATAGGCCTGTTGCTGGACCTGGTCATGCGATCGCTGGAACGGGTGAGGTCGTTTCATTGGAGCACGTCGGAGGGCTGATGGCGTCGGCAGAAATAGTTGCGGAGGCGGCGGGAACTGCAAGCAAGTTGCGAATTCAGCACCTGGGCAAGGTGTTTGAGCGCGATGGCGAAGCAGTCTCGGCGCTGGAAGATATAAATTTCGACGTTAGTGCAGGAGAGTTTATTTGCATCGTTGGCCCTTCTGGTTGCGGCAAGTCAACACTCCTTAACGTCCTGGCAGGCTTTCTTTCCTCAACGAGCGGGTCGGTCACCATTGACGGTGAAGCTGTGAGTGGGCCGGACCCGCGGCGCATCATGGTTTTCCAGGAGCGTGGAGTTTTTCCCTGGCTGACAGTTGAAGGCAACATTGCCTTCGGCTTGTCGAAATTGCCGCGCGCCGAGCGTGAAGAACGCGTTGCGCACTATGTGCAAACGGTCCGGCTGCAGGGATTTGAAAACGCTTACCCCTCGGACCTTTCCGGCGGAATGAAGCAGCGCCTCCAGGTGGCGAGGGCCTTGGCGGTCAATCCCGACATTTTGTATCTGGACGAACCTTTCGGAGCGCTCGACTCCATCACCCGAGTGATCATGCGCGGTGAATTGTTGCGTATCTGGCAATCAGAGCGCAGAACCATCCTCTTTGTTACGCACGATATCGATGAGGCTGTGCAGTTGGCTGATCGGGTGGTTGTCTTGAGTTCACGGCCGGCACGGATCAAAGATATCCTTACCATCGACATTCCTCATCCCCGCAACATCAGCTCGCCGCGATACCTGCAGCTTCGCGACGAGTTACTGAAGCAGATCGGCCTGGCCTACGAGATATGATATCGATGACCAAACCGCGCGTTTGGGAGAGTTTTTTTTGGCCCACCATAGCCGCAGCACTGTTGCTCGCGGTTTGGCATTACTCGGTTGTATTCAGTGGAACCAGGGTTTTCCCGTCGCCAATGAGCGTAAGAGCCGGAGTGAGTGAACTACTGCAGCAGAATGTTCTATGGGCGGATATCGGCGACTCACTTCGCCGGGTTGCAGTCGGCTTCTGTGCGGCAATTCTGATCGGGATTCCGTTGGGCCTTTGGCTTGGTTGGAGTGCGGCCGCGAACCAGGTAGTTAACCCCACGCTGCAGATACTCAGGCCCATCAGCCCAATCGCCTGGATACCGGTATCCATTATCTTTTTTGGCGTTGGAGACCGCGCCGCGATCTTTCTCGTCTTTCTTGCGTCGGTTTTTCCCATCGTGCAGGCGTGCGTCAGCGGCGTTTCCAGCGTTTCGCCCGTTCTGCGCAGCGCGGGCCGCAATTTTGGTTTGTCCACTTCACAGCTATTGCGGCGCGTCATCTTTCCGGCGGCGTTGCCGCAGATCCTCGTTGGAGTGCGCATCGCGCTGGGCATCGCATGGCTTGTGGTTGTAGCTGCCGAAATGATTGCCGTGGACTCTGGACTTGGCTACCTGGTAATCGACTCGCGTAACTCCGGAAAGCGTTATGACCTGGTTGTGGCGGCGATGCTGATGATCGGAATTATCGGACTGATACTTGATTTCAGCATCCGCCGTGTGGAAAGGATCAAGTCGGTTCGCTGGGGGTTCCGCAATGCGTCTTAGAACCAAGCTCATGATTCTCGCAGTCGGCTGGCTGGTGCTGATTACCGGTCTGCATGCCTGGCTCAATGTAAATTGGGCAGCGGTTCTCAATGAATACCGTCCACTCGATGAGCGTAAGATCACGGTTGCGTATCTGCCCGTAACTTGCCAGCTCACTTGCCCTGTGACCGACTACATCTCGAAATATTCGCTGTCGGGCGAAGAATTTATGCCGCGAATGTTTCAAGGGTTTCCTGAGATCAAGGAAGCGCTGATCTCGAATCGTGTTCAGGCTGCATTTCTTGTGGCGCCCATGGCGCTGGCGCTCAAGGCCCAGGGGGTTCCCATCAAAGTTGTCTATCTGGGACACCGTTATGGGAGTGCTGTAGTTGTTCAGAAAAATGGACCCATTAAGACGGTCGCCGACTTGCGTGGACGTACGGTTGCCATTCCCAGCCGCTTCTCCGATGAACGTCTCCTGCTATTTCGCGCCATGAAGGTGTGGGGTATCAAGCCTGGAGAAGTGAAGATGGTGGAGATGGCGCCGCCAGATGTTTCCGGCGCGCTGGCGGCTCACGCCATTGACGCGTTTGTTATGGGAGAGCCGTTTCCGTCGCAGGCGGAGATGGCCGGATATGGGCGCGTGCTTTTTCAGGCCCGGGATTACTGGCCAGACTATATGTCGTGCATTCTGGTGGTGCGCCAGGACCTGATCGACCGTCGTCCCGATGTAGTGCAAGTGCTTGTCGACGGCATCGCCCGCTCCGGCCTGTGGCTTGATAAGAGCAAGCCTCACCGCGAGGATGCGGCCGATGTTGTGGGACGCCTCTACTACAATCAAAAACCGGCGCTGTTGCGCTGGGCGCTTACCAAGCCGATGGATCGGGTTGTCTACAGCCCTCTCGCTCCACGGAAAGCGGATTTCGACATGGTTCGCGACCTGATGATTGAAACCGGCGTGTTAAAAAAGAAACTCGATTTCAGCGAATACACCGATACGCGCTTTTCAGACAAGGCCAGCATTCTAACGCCCTGGCGATACGAACCCGGCACCGCTTCGGCAAAGTAAACCATAGCATTTTCACATTGGAGTTATTCGCCTGAGGAGGGCGCGACCATGTTACGCAGAAGAGTTCTTCAGTTTTTGGCAATTTCCGGCGTAGGTGCGTTGGCCTTCGAAGCCAGAGGAAAGACAACGGCCAAGACCGTGATTTATCAGGTCAAAGGGTTCAGCTGCATTACCTGCGCGGTGGGATTAGATACTTTGCTCAGTAAGCAGAAGGGCATTCTGGCAAGTAAGTCGACTTATCCGGAGGGAAAGGTAACTGTTCAATTTGATCCGGATGCAATTAATGAGAGAACCATTGAGGGCTTTATTTCCGAAATGGGCTTTACAGTTGCTAGCCGGATGGCAGGTTGACAGCGCGAAACGCGAAGTTTGGTGAGAGGCATTGGGAACACGATGATGCAAGATTATGCGGGAATCTCGACAGATATTGTGAGCGCTCTGAAGCTCAAGAATCCACCGATTGCAATCTGTTTTGCCGATTCAGTTCCTGATGGATTCGACGCTCCTGCCAATCGCGCTCCGGCGGGGTGCCATTTCTGGGAGGACGCGACGCACTCTTCGTTCGCAACCGCCGCAGCTGATCACTCTCTGTGCGCCATCGGCGTGTATACGCACAATCTTGAGCCTTCTCCCGCACAGCAGGCCGACCTTATGGATGCCATTAAGGTGTTTGGGGAGCTGGGGTATGTGAGGCCTGAAGACCTGCCGCTGATTCCAGTCCTCCAATCGAAGCCGCAACACGTACTCTATTCTCCGCTTGCTTCGATGCCGCTGCCGCCCGACGTTGTGTTGCTGTTCTCAGATGCGGCGCAGACGCTGATTCTCTCTGAAGCGACGCAGCAGGTCGAAGGCGGCAATGCCCCTGCAATGGGGAGACCTGCGTGTGCGATTGTGCCACAAGTGATGAATACGGGCAAAGCAGCAATGAGCCTCGGTTGCTGCGGAGCCCGCGCGTACCTTAGCCTGCTCACGGATTCAATCTCGATCTTTGCCTTTCCCGGCGCCCGCATTGAGGCCTATTCCGAAAGGATCGTGGCTCTGGCTTCAGCAAACGCAGTCCTGTCTAAATTTCATCGGATCCGGCTCGACGAAATTCACGCCGGACGCAATCCAACCATCCA
>JASHVU010000689.1 GCA_030044455.1 Acidobacteriaceae bacterium
CGCCGTAAACTTCAATCTTAACCACTGCGCACGCTTCCCCTTTTTTGAGGCCGCCGATTGCCGAACGCCATCACAGGTTGGCTGATTGAGTCATCGCCCGAGCAACGCCGCACGCTGGTTGCCGCGAGCCTCGGCTGGTTGCTCGACAGCATGGACGTGATGATGTATGCGCTGGTGCTTGGCCAGGTGCAGCACGAGCTCAGTCTCACGACCTCACAAAGCGGCGCCATGATGTCGGCCACGTTGCTGGCCGCGGCGGCCGGCGGCCTGGCTTTCGGATGGTATGCCGACCGCTTTGGCCGGGTGCGCGCGCTCTCGCTCAGCGTGCTTGGCTACTCCGTAGCGACCGCACTTTGCGGATTCACGCACACCGCAATTGAGCTGATGGTCTGCCGCATCTTTCTCGGGCTGGGCATGGGCGGTGAGTGGGCTTCGGGCGCGGCTCTGGTGGCTGAGACCTGGCCCGCACGCCATCGCGGCAAGGCTCTCGCATGGGTGCAAAGCTCGTGGGCCATCGGCTATGCCCTCGGCGCTGCGCTCGTCGCCGTAGTAATGCCGCACTTTGGCTGGCGCGCTGTCTTCTTTGCCGGCATCATTCCGGCAATGGTTGCGCTCTGGATCCAGCGCCGCCTTCACGAATCAACCGAATGGCGGGCAATGCACGTGGCCAAAGTGCCCATCGCACATCTGTTTCGCGGCGCCCTTGGCCGCAGCACCCTGGTGTGCGCCACCATGAACGCGGCTACGCTGTTTGCGTGGTGGGGACTCTTCACCTGGGCGCCACGGTTTCTTTCGATGCCGATCACCCAGGGCGGACGCGGCCTCAATATTGTGGCCACCTCCGGCTGGACAATCGTAATGCAGATCGGCACATTTCTTGGCTATGTTTCATTTGGATTCATTGCCGACCGTTTCAGCCACAAGCGCACCTACATTGCCTATCTGCTGTCTGCCGCGCTGCTCGTGCCTCTTTTCGCCTTCGTCAGCAATCCCTACGCGCTGTTGGTCATCGGGCCACTGGTCGGCTTCTTTGGCACCGGATATTTCTCCGGCTTCAGCATCATCTCGAGTGAGCTCTTTCCCACCCATCTGCGTGCCAGCGCCATGGGATTCGTTTATAACATCGGCCGTATCGCCAGCGCCGCGGGACCTTACCTCATCGCGCGATTCTCGGTCTCGATGGGAATCAGCGCGGCGCTCTCAATGACTTCGGGGGCCTTTCTGGTGGCGGCACTGATTGCTACGGCGCTGCGGGAGTCTTCCACCACCACCCGCGAGAGTAACGTCACCACAACTCTGTAGTTGGCCGGCTTGCCGACTCGCCGACCTGCTGACTCGCTAGCTCAGAAACTCCGCAATCGCCGTCACTACCGTCTCCTGCTCATCCGCCCGCAACTCAGCAAACATAGGCAGCGCCAGCACTTCGCGCGCAGCGCGTTCGGCTTCAGGAAAATCGCCCTCGTTATAGCCAAGCTGCTTGAGTGCCCCCTGCAAGTGCAGCGGGACAGGATAGTAGACCTCCGAACCGATCTTGCGGTCGGCCAGAAATTCGCGCAGCGCGTCTCGCTTCGAAGTACGAATCACGAACTGATGCCATATGTGATGCGCGCCCTCGATCTCGAGCGGCAAAACCACCCCGTGCAATGGGTACGGTCCGCTTTCGGCGAGCCCGGCGTTCACAAACAATTCGTGGTAACGCGCAGCAGCCGCGCGCCGCGCCTGGTTCCAGCCATCGATATACTTCAGTTTCACTGAAAGCACCGCTCCCTGGAAGCCGTCCATGCGCGCGTTCCATCCGAGTTCGTCGTGATAGTAGCGGCGGCGCATCCCGTGCGAGCGAAGCATCCTTACCCGCTCGGCCAGCGCGTCGGAATTGGTGGTCACCAAACCGGCTTCGCCTGCCGCGCTCAGATTTTTGGTGGCATAAAAACTAAAAGCCGCAATATCGCCCAGCGCTCCGGCCTTTACGCCTTTCCATTCCGCGCCCCACGCCTGCGCGGCGTCTTCAATCAGGGTCAATCCACGCGCTCGTCCAAAAGGAAGAAAACAACATTGGCCGAAGAGATGCACCGGCAAAACTGCCTTTACCTGGGCGCCGGCCGCAGAATCGAGCACACGCTCGACCGCACCCGCATCCAGGTTGAAGGTCACCGGATCGATATCGGCCAGAATGGCTCTGGCGCCCACGCGGAGAATTGCGCTCACCGAGGCAAAAAAGCTGAAAGGGGTTGTAACCACAGCCTTGCCCGGACCGATCTCGGCCGCAGCCAGGGCCAGCCACAGGGCATCGGTACCGGAAGAACAGCCGACCCCATGAGCCACACCCAGTTGTGCCGCGCCGCTGCGCTCAAAAGCTGCAACCGCGGGGCCCAGCGTAAACTGTTGTGTCTTCAGTACCTGCTCGATGGCGGCTAGCAATTCCTGGTGCAGCGGCTCATACTGCCGCTTGAGGTCGAGCATCGGAACAGGTTGGGATTTGGCTTGGGGAGCGGGACGAGTCGGGCTGACGGCAGGTTGCACGGTCTCATTTTAGCAACCATGTCATCAATCCGAGCGTGGCGGAGCGCACACGGTCAGCCACCGGCAACATCAGGCAACCACTGAATATCTGCAAATATCACATATAGAAGGAGACGATTCGCCGCGGGAATCGTCTCTTTTATGCCCCCGGAGTTGAAATGGATGGCAAACCCTTATATTGTTGTCACATTGCGGGGGCTCGAGCGGTTCCGCAGTTGCTGTGCCCCGAAGTCACGACTGCCAAGTGGATTTTTCCTCAAGAAGAATCCACTCCCTGCCGGGGCTGGAAATGGCTACAACGACTGCGGAACCGCTCTACTGACTCCGGGACTTCCGGCGCCATCCCCGCGGATTTGTATTTTCACGAAAGAAAAAATTTGAAGTTAAAACCTTCAGGAAAGCAGGAGATCGGCACATGGAGAACAAGCCGGCGCAAAACATTCAGGATACATTTCTGAACACGGTGCGTAAGGACAAAACCCCCATCACCATTTACCTGGTCAGCGGCGTAAAACTGACCGGTAAGATCAGGTCCTTCGACAAGTATTCCGTGCTTCTCGAGAACAACAGCCAGGAACAACTTATTTTCAAGCACGCAATCTCTACAGTGGTAAGTAACCGGAGCGTGATGCACACTGAGCATCGCCCTGCCCTAGGCGCACCCGGCCTGGGGCCCACGGCGGTTCCAGCTCAGACTGGACCTCAGGCTGCGGAACAGCATTAAACAACGGGGAGCAGCCTCGATTGCCAGGCTGGGACCAAAACTCAGGCGCCTCCGCGAATCCAGTTGCGGCCTCCCGCCACTCAGGCCGCGGCAGACCGCACTCAAAGCCGGCTGAACTCGACCGCCGCTCTCGCCCGGCGAGCCGGCTGGAGCGAGCAGTACTGGTAGGAGTGGAATTCGGCCGCAGCAGAAATGCCGCGGCCGGTTCCCGACTTCTTGCGTCGACGCACGGCAATGAAACTGGAAACGCTTCCACAGACCCCGGTCTTTTTGCGCAGGTATCTTCCCCATCGCCCCTCGCCAAGCCGGCTTCGAGCTCACGCGCGCCCGTTGCGTGTGGATCAGGCCTCGACGCCGAGGAGTCTCTGGCCGAATTTCGCGAGCTGGTAATGAGTGCCGGCGGCTACGTCGCCGCTGAGGTCCTGCAGCGCCGTCCGCAAACCGACCCGGCAACGCTCATCGGCTCCGGCAAGGTAGAAGAGATCGCCGGCATCGCCGCATCAGTCAATGCCGACCTGGTCCTCTTTGACCATGACTTGTCGCCTACCCAGCTCCGCAACCTGGAGAAGTTGCTGCCTTGCCGCGTCTTCGACCGAACCCAGCTCATCCTCGACATTTTTGCCCGCCACGCCCGCACCCGCGAGGGCCAACTGCAGGTGGAGCTGGCGCAGCTCCAGTACATGCTTCCACGGCTGGCCGGTCGGGGCAAACAAATGTCGCAACTGGGTGGCGGCATCGGCACCCGCGGACCCGGCGAAACCCAGCTCGAAACCGCCCGGCGAAAGATTCAGCGCCGCATCGATCAGCTCAAAATCGATCTGGATGCTGTGCGCAGGGTCCGCCGCCAGCAACGGCAGCGCCGCGAGGCTGTCCCGGTGCCGACGGTCGCCCTGGTGGGCTACACTAACGCCGGCAAAAGCACCCTCTTCAACACGCTCACCGGCGCGCAGGTGCTTTCGTCGTCGCGCATGTTCGCCACGCTCGATCCGAAATTACGAGCTATTGAGCTGCCCAGCCGACGAAAAGTACTGTTGAGCGACACGGTCGGGTTCATTCGCAACCTTCCTCACACGCTTGTCACCAGCTTTCGCGCCACGCTTGAAGAGGTCGGCCAGGCCGAGGTGCTGCTACACGTTCGCGACGCATCTTCGACTTATAGCGAAGAACAGAAGGCCCAGGTAGAAAAGGTCCTCGGCGAACTCGAAGTGCTGGCGAAGCCGCGGATTGAAGTGTTGAACAAGATTGATCTGCTTGATGAGCCCGATCGAGCGGCGCTCGTCGCCCGCACCAATTCAAGTCCAAAAAGTGAAAGCGCCCACGGCGCCGCGGTGGCACTGTCGGCACTGACCGGCAAAGGGTCGGAGGCGTTGCTGGGCGCAATCGACGACGCACTGAGGTCCGATCCCATCGTCGACGCCGAGCTGCGGGTGCCGCAGCACGAGGGCGCTGCGCTGGCGGCCATCGATGCCGGGATGATTGTGCATACGCGCGACTATGAGGGCAACCTGGTGCGGCTTTCGGTTAGCGGACCGGCATCGCTTGTGGGTCGGTTGAGAAGATTTCGCGTGCGCCAATCATGAGTACGATGAATTTACCCCTTATGGGACCTCAAATCACCTCATTTACCGCGCTTTCTTCCATCCGCGGGTATTCTGTATAGTTCCATCTGTCGGGGCGCGCCATGACGAGCCTGTCAGGAGACGTCGATGAATTCCGCCGAAGACCCCGCAATCCCCACCATCACCACCCTCAGCTCTCGCGAGGTCTACCGCAACCGCTGGATGCGGGTGCGCGAAGACGAGATCCTGCGCTCCAACGGGACTCGCGGCATCTACGGCGTGGTGGAAAAAAACGATGCCGCCATCATCATTCCCATCGACAACGGACGCGTCTGGCTGGTGGAGCAGTTCCGCTACACCATCGGAGCGCGCGCGCTCGAGCTGCCGCAAGGCGCCTGGGAGATGGAGATCGAAAATCCCGAGGAACTGGCCCGCGGCGAACTGCGCGAGGAGCTTGGCTTCGATGCTGCCGAAATGACCTGCCTTGGCATGACCTGGATCGCTTACGGTTTCAACCGGCAGAAGCAATACGTCTACCTGGCCACGGGACTAACACCCGCGCCCGGTGAACGCGACGCGGAAGAACACGATCTGATTCCGCGCTCATTCACGATTGAGGAATTTGAGCAGATGATGCTCGACGGCACGATTCGGGATGGCTGCACGCTGGCGGCATGGGGCCTCTACCTGATGTGGAAGGCGAGACACTGACGCGTTTTAGGAAATACCGTAGGGAGAAACCGACGCCACCGAGTCGGCGCGACCCCAAGGAGCGCTGACCCTGCACAACCGTGAGTGACATTACACCTTTTCCTAAAACGCCTTAAATCACCAATTTGTAAATGTTCCCGGCGCTGTCCTGGGCCACACCGTGAATCTCCGTCATCTGACCGGGAACATCGCGGCGGTACATCTCCACATCGAGCGTGGTGCCTTTCGATCCGGTAAGCGTACTGCGCACGTGCAGCCGACTGCCCAGCACATTTGCGGTGTAGTAGCCACCGCCATAGACCGCATCCCACACCTGCGGCCAGTTGACGCTGGTTGTAGCGCCGGCATCGGTTGCCGCGCGGCTCACCAGTCCCCACGCGCCCCGGCACACCTCGCCGTTGGCGAGCGTTACGGTGATGTTGCCTGAGTTAGCGAAGCCGGTGATTGTGGCGGCGAAGACGGGAGGGGCAGTTTGGGCTGCCAACGGACCCTGCACAGGATAGAGGCGGCCAGTGCCAATGCAGCCTGAAAGCAGTAAAACACCGCATACGAGCAGAACAGCGCGTGTCTTCATAAAAGAGGCTCCCCGGGCCTCAATAACCTCTTGGACGCAATGCGATTTGCAGAGTTATTTCGCTCGAAGTCAAAACCAAACGGCGCGCCTACGGCCGTTCTGCCACCGGGATCCACGGCGAAGGATAGGCCGGCCCAATGTACTCGGCGCGCGGGCGGATCAGACGGTTGTCGTCAAGCTGCTCGATGACATGCGCCGCCCAGCCGGCGATGCGGCTTACCGCAAAGATGGGCGTGTAAAGATCGATGTCGATACCCAGGGTCGCGTAGGTCGAAGCGGAGTAGAAATCCACGTTGGCGTTCAGCCGTTTGTCTTTGTTGATGTAGAGCTCGATGGCCCGCGACATCTCGAACCATTTCGGCTGGCCGGAGTCTTTGCCCAGTTGCTCGCTCATTTTGCGCAGGTGCGTAGCGCGCGGATCCTCAGTCTTGTAGACGCGATGCCCGAAGCCGGAGATCTTCTGCTTGGCCGCCAGCATGTTCTTCACGTACTCGACGGGGTCGGCGCCTTCCTTGTCGATCTTGAGCAGCAGGCGCATCACACCCTCGTTGGCGCCGCCGTGCAGCGGCCCTTTGAGCGCGCCAATGGCGCCGGTAATGGCTGAATGAATGTCAGAGAGGGTTGCGGCGATGACGCGGGCGGCAAAGGTGGAGGCGTTCAGTTCGTGGTCGGCGTGAAGAATGAGTGCGATATCGAGGGTCTTGGTAGCGGTTTCAGATGGCTTTTCGCCGTTCAGCATCCACAGAAAGTTGCCGGCATGGTTGAGCGAGCGGTCGGGGGGAACAATTTCCTTGCCCTTTCGAATTCGATCGTAGATCGCCACGATCATGGCAATCTGCGCGGTCAGGTTATAGGCCTTGCGCACGTTGGCATCGTGCGAGTTGTCCTTTTCGTCAGCGTCATAAAAACTCAACGCCGACACCGAAGTTCGCAACACCTCCATGGGCGTGGCCGCAGTGGGAAAGCCGCGCAGCATGTCGATCACCCGCTGGTCGAGAACGCGGGCCAAGGCTAGTTGCGCGCTGAATTCGCGCAGCGCCAGCTCGTTGGGCAGGAATCCGTTCCAGAGCAGAAACGTGGTTTCCTCGAAGGTCGAGTGCTCGGCCAGCTCGTGGATGTCGATTCCGCGGTAAGAAAGTACTCCTGCCTCTCCGTCAATCCAGCAAATTCCGGAGTTGGTCGCGACAATCCCTTCCAGGCCCCTTCCAGCTACAGCGGTCGACATAACCTTCGGTTCTCCCTCTTCTAATAGTATGAGTTCTCGCTAGCTGGCGGCTGGCGATCACCGTTTGCGATCGGCACCCAATGAATTGACCACCAGACTTCCACGCCTCGATAACGCATGCGGCGGATCAGCAAAACTCAGGTCCGCTGGATCCCGGCAAGTTGGAAGATTACCGGCTCGCCTTTCCCCAATCCGTAAAAAAGCGAGCGGTCCGACAAGATCCAAAAACGGCTTCACAGCCCTCAAGAACGGCGTAAGAACCGGCTTGGAACCAAAAACCGCCGTAAAGATGTTTATAACCGAGCGGTTCGCCGCTTGTCACGAAAGGTGGGATGCAAGCTGCTTTTCCCCCGCGCGCCCGGCACTGAAGTTACTACTTCCTTACACACCCAAGGGGGTGGTCCGGTATTCTGTTTCTTCCCCGGAGGCACGAACCACGCAGGTTCCGGAACAACTGCCCGTTTGGGGGGCGGTTTCAGTCCCTTCGAGTTTTTGAGGAGCATCCTGCCCGGCGTGGAGATTTCAATTTGAGAACGGCGTCTAATCATCACATTGACGCAAACATCCCGTCAGCGGCCCGCGTGACGAGCCGCAATGGAACGAAAGGCATTCAATGAGCGAAACAAGCGAAATCGAAAATCCTCCCCGAACTTACTCGGGTGCGTTCCTGGCAGTTCTGGCAGCCTCGCTCTTGGCTGCACTGGGCGGCCTCATTTGGTGTTACACCTTGGGCAGCCGCCTGACCACCCAGCAGCAGGAACTGGCAGACGCCAAACAGGAGAACCTGAAGCAGGCTGCGGAATTGCGCGAGACCGACGCCCGTCTTCGCGTGGCTACCGATGAGCTGGGCAAATCGCTCGGCCTCACGCAAAAGCAGCTCGACCAGCGTGCTTCTGCGCTCATGCAACGCGAGCAAGCTGACAGCCAGCGGCTCCAAGCCGCCCAGCAGCAGACCTCTCAGCAGGTCACCGCCGTCGCCAGCGACGTTTCAAACGTCAAGACTGACGTGGGCGGCGTAAAAACGGACCTGACCCACACGCAAAGCGATCTGGCCACTGCAGTCAGCCAGCTTCAGTCCATCCGCGGAGACCTGAGCAACACCAACAGCGTCATTGCCCGCAATCACGACGAGCTGGTGCTGCTGGAACACAAGGGCGACCGTAACTTCTACGAGTTCAGCCTGGCGAAAGGCCAAAAGAAGCCGGTAGGCACCATCAGCCTCGAGCTTAAGAAGGTGGACACCAAGAAGAACACCTACACCCTGGTGGTGTACTCAGACGACAAAGCTGTGCAGAAGAAGGATCGCGGTCTCGACGAGCCGCTGCAGTTCTACAGCGGTAAAGATCCGATGCTCTTTGAGGTGGTGGTGAACACCATCAACTCAAAGAATCAGATCACGGGCTATCTTTCCACGCCCAAGACCGCACCGGTTCCACCAACCGCTCCGCCTAGCGGTCAATAACCGGCGCGTGGGGCGTCAGCTTGAGCGAGGGCTGGTACCTGAACACAAAGGTCATGTCCAGCCCCTTGCGAGCGTCCCACTCCTGCTTGGTCATCTTGAAAGCCGAGACCACAGTCCCCTCTACCGTCTGCCCGGGCTCGATCACCGTATCGAGCGGCGAGAGCGCCGGGCCGTGCGGTACCTGCAGATCGGGGTAAGCAACCCAAACCCGATCGTAGTCGCTCTTGTTGGCGGCATAGTTCATCGTGATGTTGCCGTCTTGGCCGGTGAAATTGGTAAGCACATTGATCAGGAACAACGGAGCCTTGCTCTGGTTGTGCAGCCTGATCTGGGTGAAGACAAACATCTGGTCAAAACTTTCCTTGGCCATCGGCGCGCCGTTGGCGTCGAATCCCGAAGTCTCAGTGTGAATGGGGTGGGCCCAGATGTTCAGAATCTCGCCTGTCGCCATTGGCGGGGTCTGGTTGGCGTAGATGTAAACAAAGGCTGCAATCGACAATGCGATTGTGGAGACAATCACAGCTTTGCCAAGTTGAGTCGTGCCTTTGGTGTACTCCTCGCCCTTCGCGGCATCGTCCAGTTCGGTCGTATCCTGCTGCAGTAAACTCATGGCGCCTGTCCTTCCTCAGCCGTCCCTTTTTCCGAACTTTTGACCCGTCCCTGAAACCGTCCCTCAATCCGAGCCTTGATGCGCCTTATCTTATCGCCAACTGCACTTCACGCACCATGATTTCTTTTGCACACGGCTCGGTTCCGGTACCTGCCCTCACCCGTTTCCGGACCGCTTCCTCAATCGGGACAGGAACTTCTCTGCATCTCGCGTATTCAACACGTCTTCCGCACTAAGCCATGCCCGGCGCAACTGCTTTACACCGTAATCCATCTTGCCCAGGTTGCGCGCATCGTGCGAGTCACTCGACATGACAATCGTGCATCCCATCTCCTTGGCCAGGCGCAGGTCGCGATCGTTCAAATCAAGCCTTTCGGGAGAGGCATTGTGCTCCATGGCCACACCTAGTTCGGCCCCGCGCTTGAGCACGGCGGCAATATCGATGGCGAACGGTTCGCGCCGCAACAGCAGCCGGCCTGTGGGATGTCCCAGAATCCTCACGTACGGGTTTTCAATGGCCCGTATCACCCGCGCGGTCATCTCCTCGCGGCTCTGCTCAAAGCGAGTGTGTACGCTGGCGATCACGATCTCCATCTGTGCCAGAACCTCGTCGGCAAGATCGAGCGCGCCGTCGGCCAGGATGTCAACTTCGATGCCGGTGAAGACGCGGATGCGCCCCTCCAGCTCCCGATCCACTTCCTGAATTCTCTTGATGTGCTCGAGCGCCCGCTTTTCGTCGAGCCCGTTGGTCATGGCCAGGTTTTTGGAGTGATCGGTGATGGCGATGTACTGGTACCCAACGGCGATCGCCGCTTCGGCCATCTCACGAATCGAGTTCCGTCCGTCGCTGGCCGTGGTGTGCATGTGGACGTCACCGCAAATGTCGGACTTTTCCACCACTTTGGGCAGTTCATGACGAGCTGCAATCTCCACCTCGCCCAGGTTTTCGCGCATCTCTGCGGGCATCCAGTCCATGCCCAGCTTTGCGTAAATCTCCTCTTCGGTCGCTGCCGCTACCGGCGCGCCGTTCTCAAGCCGAGCCAGCGCCCACTCGCTGAGCGTATAGCCCATCTTGAGCGCCCGCTGCCGCAGCGTTACGTTGTGCCCCTTTGACCCGGTGAAGTATTGCAACGCCGCGCCGTAGCTGGCCATCGGCAGCAGCCGCACATCCACCTGCAATCCCTGCTCCAGGTTGAAGCTCACCTTGTTTTCCCCCTTGGCAATCATGCTTTGGATGCCGGGATACGCGGCAACATATTCGACGGCCGCAGCGGTCTTTTCCGGCGAGCAGGCCGGCCCGGTGACGAGCAGGTCAAGATCCCCCGCCGTTTCGCGACCGCGACGCAGTGACCCGGCCGGCGTCACGCGCTCGAAGCCGGCGAACTTCATCAGGTAAGAGGAGATCTTTTTCGCCTCTTCGTCGGCCAAGTCAATTCTGAACCGTCCCGCCGACCTCCGGTAGTCCTCGATCCCTTTGCGCAACTTCTCCAACTGCTTCACGCCCATCCGCGGCAGGTCGGCCAATCTTCCCGCTTCAATGGCTTCGGCAAGCTGGTCGATGGTTGCGATCTGCGCCGCATCCCAGAACAGAGCCACCGTCTTGGGCCCCATCCCGGGCAGCTTCAGCAGTTCCAGAATCCCGGCTCCGTACTTCTTCAAAAGCTCATCGCGCAGTTCGAGGCTCCCGGTCTCCGCGATCCGCTGAATGTGTGCCGCCATGCTTTTGCCGATGCCGGGAATCTCCAGCAGCCGCGCCGTCTCTTTCGCGGCATCCGCCAGGTCGACCGTCGTCTGCTCCGCAGCCTCAGACGCACGGCGGTAGCTGCGAATCCTGAAGCTGTCGGCGCCGTCGATCTCCATCAGATCGGCCGTCTCGCCCAACAGCCGGGCAATCAGGCGGTTGTCAATCGTCGCCGCCGCGCGCGCGGTCGCGATTCGTTCGCTCAAATCTGGTTCGCTCAAGGGGAAAGCCTCCAGCCGCAGTATCGATCATCTGCGCCTGCAGATGCCAGCAGCGCATCGCAACGGCCACGTCGCGCGCGATGCTGTGGCACAGCGCACCACACCGGCGCTCTCAATCTTGTGTTTACAGATTGTTGTGAATCGAGCTTTACCTTCGGGCACAGGTATACGTATTACCGCCGGGAGGCGGTCGTACGGAAACGTCTGAAGGTCAGCCGCAGCCTAGGCTGCGCTGTGGGCAGCGTCTCTGAAGCGAACCACAGCATCCGCCTGCGGTCCCTTCTGGCCCTCTACGATATCGAACTCGACCTCATCGCCTTCCTTCAGCGTCTTGTATCCGTCCAGTTGAATCGCGGAGTAATGAACGAATACATCTGGCCCGTCTTCGCGTCCGATGAATCCGTAGCCCTTGGCGTTGTTAAACCACTTCACTTTCCCTTTGTACTGAGCCACAAATTCCTACCTTCCTGTTGGGGATCTGTCGGGGGATCTTTATCGAGCGAAGGGGGATTTCGCACCGATATAAGCTAAGACGCCAAAGCTTCGTGAAAGGTTGATTACCGAAGTTAAAACAAATTCCACAAGGTGATACCGGGCCCAGCAAGATCCTTGTCTTCAGCTATATGCGTGGTAACCAACCCTGGTTACAGCCGGGCGACTCCCGCTGCACCCTCGCGAACCCTACTTCTTGCCCTTGCCTCGCTTGAGGCGGTCATAGAGAAGCACGCTGCATAACGTCTTACCGTCGAGAATCGCCCCCCTTTCAATCATTTCAACCACTTCTGAAAGCTTGACCAGCCTCAGCTCAATCTTCTCGTCCTCTTCCGGCGCGGCATCGCCTGCTTCAAGTCCTTCGGCCAGGAAGACCTGCATCGACTCACCCAGAAAACCGGGGCTCGCGTAGTACTCAACCAGCGGCTTCCATTTTTTCGCGCGGTAGCCGGTCTCTTCGGCCAATTCCCGTTTGGCTCCTTCCAGCGGATCCTCACCAGGCTCGATTTTGCCCGCCGGCAGCTCCCACAGAAACTGGTTGGCCGCATGGCGGTACTGGCGCTCCATCACAATCCACGGATTCTTCTTGTTCTTCGTGTTGTCGAGGGCCAGAATCACTACACTGCCGTTGTGGCGTATGACGTCGCGTTCGTTTTTCACTCCGCCCGGCTCGACGATCTTGTCGTGCAGCACGCGGAAGAGCGGTCCCGTGTAGACCACCTCGGAACTGACTACCGTGGCCCGTTCCGCAACAATGGGCAATGCATCCTTCTTTGCCTTCTTCTTCGGCTTGCCCTGCCTCGCCTTCGCCTTATCCTTCTTCGCCATGATTCCCTCGCAGATTTCCGGCGCGATTGCGCCCAACGCAAAGATGAGTATACGAAAAGGCGCCAGCGCTCGATTCTCTCCCTGCCGAACCTGAATCAAACCGGCCCGGCGTGGCATCCTTAGAGGAGCCGCAGTTCGATCTACTTGAAAGCATCAACTTCACCGAGGGCAGGCCCGCAGACCAGTGAGTGCCACAGATTGTATTCCCGTCACCGCGACGCCCGGCATCAGCCGGCTCTACGCCGATTTTTGCGCGGGAGCGGCTGCCAACTTTTTGCCAGCCGATGAAAACTGGTACGCTCACCGGCCAGCGACCCCGGCGCATTGGCCTGAGTTGGTCTCTTTGCTCGCCGCGCAAAACCCGTCGCCTTCTGCTGCGCCAGCCCTTGAAGCGCTCAGCAACGGTGCCGGCACGGTCCTCACCGGCCAGCAGGTCACGCTCTTCGGCGGACCACTCTTTACCCCTTTCAAAGCCGCAACCGCACTTGCCCGCGCACGCACAGCCACGGCTGCCGGTTACCCGCACGCGGCGGTCTTCTGGCTGGCGACCGAGGACCACGACTTTGCCGAGATCAACCACGTCACCTTCCCCGCGCGACGATCGCTTGAACAGCTGGTGTATTCGTCGGTGCCGTCGGTCCCGGTCCCGGTTGGGAATGTAGTCATCGACGACTCCATCACGCCACTCATCGATCGTGCGACTGAGCTGATTGGCTTCTCCGACGCCATGGAAGCCCTGGCCGCCGCCTACAAGCCGGGCCGCACCTTCGCGCAGGCGTTCGCCGACTTCTACGCGAAGATCTTCGCCGCGCAGGGACTGCTGATTGTGGATGCATCGGGTCGCGAATTTCATCGCCTGGGCGCGCCGGTGCTTCGCGCTGATATCGAACTGGCAGACGAGCTGCACGCCGCGCTTATCGAGCGCAACCAGGCTCTCGAAGCTGCCGGCTATCACGCCCAGGTTGCCGTCACGCCGCAGTCAAGCCTTCTCTTCCTCATCAACGAGCAGACCGGCGCGCGCATGGCGCTCAAGCGCACCGCGCCCTCGGCAGCCGAACCCCACGGCCTTTGGCAGGCCGACCGTCTTTTCTTCTCAACCGATGAACTCCTGGGAATTCTAGACGCGTCCCCCGAACGCATCTCACCCTCGGCGCTGCTGCGGCCGCTGTTTCAGGATTTCATCTTTGGCAGCTCGGCCCAGGTGGGCGGGCCGGCAGAGATCGCTTACCTGGCACAGTCGGGGGTTCTATTTGATCGCATTTTCGGCCGCCAGACACCACCGCTGGCACGCTTCAGTGGCACGCTCATCGAGCCGAACGTAGGCGAATTGCTGCGTAAGCACCAGCTCACAATCGAGCAGCTCTTCCATGAGGACGCGGCATCGCTTGGCAAGCGTCTTGCCGCGCGCTCCATGCCCACCGAAACCAAGCAGAAGCTTGCCAACGCCGGTAATTCCCTCGACAGAGAGTTGACCACGCTGCTTGACCTGATGCGCGCGCAGGATGAGGGCCTGGGCCGCTCCGCCGAAACCGCCGCCAGCAAAATGCGCTACCAGATGAATCGCCTGCGCGAGCTGGCCGCCAACTTCGAGCTGCAGCGCGAGGCTTCGCTCGCCAAGCACGCCGACTCCATCATCAACGCCATCGTGCCTGAGGGCTCACTGCAGGAGCGCGTGCACAGCGCCGCATTTTACTTTGGCCGGCATGGGCTGGAGCTGGCTGAGATGCTCACTGAACAGGCCCAGAACCCGTGTCCGGGGCATCGTGCCATCTGGCTGTGAGATCAGGGGTCAGGGGTCGGTAAACCGCGAGCGACGCGTGAAGCTTGACCGGCAGTTATGTCGGTAACCGGACAGTAATCCATCTGGTAATTGGACTGCACACTCTTCCAGAATTCTGTTGTCAGTAGCTGGTAGTCGGGGTATATGTGTGGGTATGAATTCCTCCAACGACTTTCAACGACTGCGCAAACGCGCCATCGTTTGCGCCGCCTTCGCGGCCGCATTTTCAGCGGTTTCCGCGTCCCTGGTGACCAGCGGGCGTCAAGTCGCGGGTCTCATCATCATCGCCGTGCAGTTCTTCCTGGTGGTGCTCACGGTCCTATATCTATTCAAGATGAAGAGTGCCGGAAAAGCGAGCCCGGCGGCCGAAAGCTAGCGAAGAGATCGGGATCAGAGTTCCTGGCTGACCGGGACGGTTTGCGCGTCACGAACAATTGCGCTTTCCGTTTTGCCGGTGACACAGTCGTGCAGAATCCACTGAGGATTCGCCCATTGCTTACCTTGCCTGGATCAAGTCGGGAGTCAGTTTGAACCCGCAAGGGTTTGTTTCACATACGCGCTGATCCAGGTTGGAGGATCGGGCTCGTCGCTCCCGCTCACTTTCACGTTAAGTTCACTCGCCCAGCGGTACCCCCACATTGGGCCAAATTTCGTAATAAACGTCTCTGGCGTAGAGTAAGCGGGATCCTTCAGGGCGTCCGTTAATGTGACAAAGCGGTAGCCACGTTGCTCGAAAAGCGCAACCAGGCTCGACAAGATATCGGCATTTAATCGGTTGTCATGTAAGAGCATTACATGGGGAACTTCATAGCCGAAAACTTGCTTGTCGAGTTTGCTGTACCAGTCAATTTCCGCCGCGGTATAGGAGAGATAATCAACGAGAAGCTTCGTAGCTTTCTCGTGGTCATGGCGCCTGATGGCGAGGACATAGGCTGTGTCGAACTCCCAATCAGAGTTGTCGATCGTACAAGGAGCGAGTCGATATCCGCGAGCCGCAAGGAAAGTGGCGATGGCATCGTGCTTCTGCTTTGTATTACCTGTGTGGTTATAAGGGAATCGGAAGTATTCGGGTTTACGAGCGACACTTCGCAGCAGAGGACCAATCGTGCTTTCACCTTGGATGATCTCCTGCTCAAAGCCATCTACAGAAGAAGTATTCGAATCAGCGTGCGAGTAGGTGTGGTTTCCAAGATCGAATCCCGCGTTTATCCACGTCTTGAGTATTTTCCTTCCCGCATCGTTGCCGATTCGCTCCACGTTTTGTTCAATAACAAATCCCGTGACCGGAATGTGTTTTTGGGAAAAAACGCGAAGCATTTTCTTGTTCTCGGCCATCGCAGTCTTCGCGTCTTCGAGCCCGAGAGGTTTTGGCGTGTCAGATGCATAGGGAAGGTCGTCAACGGTGATGGCGACGGTGCGAGATTGCCCCATCGCTGAAGAGGCCAAAAGCAGCGATACGAGCAGCCTAAATCTGAATCGAGCACGAGCGGGTCGAAGTTCGACGCGCGCGGTTCCGGGGGATGGCATCAGCTCAATTTTAACTTTGCAGAGAAATCCGGCTTGTATTGTCACCAGTTCTGAAGTTGTAACTCGATATGCAATCACTTCTAAACCGCCGCAGCGGGCGCTGCGGGATCAGGGCGAGAGGCTGATCTCTGTTCCCTGGCCCCTGATCCCTGGCCTCTGCCCCTGCCTTTATAATCCTCGCGAAACCTCGTGAAGGCCCACATGAAAAATCTGTTTGCGTTCCTGCTTGCTCTTCTTGCCGCCGCCACACCTGCTCTCGCCCAAACCACCTCCTGCGCCGTTCCCGGCACAAACAACGATTTTCTCGGCATTCAGACCGTCCGCCTGTGGCCAGGCCCCGCGCCTCAGGCCACTGGGACAACCTGCTTCGACATTCCGGCCATCACCATCATGTCGCCGCGCCAGGGTACCGCGAACGGCTCGGCCATCGTCATCTTTCCCGGCGGCGGCTACGGAATGCTTGCCGGCGATCTTGAGGGCCGCGAAGTAGCCGACTGGTTCACCGCGCGAGGCTTTACCGCGTTCATCGTCAGTTACCGGCTCAGTTCTCACGGCTACATCATGCCTGTACCGCTGCTTGACGCGCGCCGCGCCATTCAGACCGTCCGGGCCCGCGCCGCCGACTATCACATTTCGCCCGATCGAATCGTCATCATCGGTTTTTCGGCCGGAGGCCACCTGGCTGCCTTGGCTTCAACCGAACCCGTCCCCGGCGATCCCGATGCTGAAGACGACATTTCCCGCTTCTCCAGCCGGCCCGACTACGTGGTCCTCGGCTACCCCTGGCTGGGCGCCATCGGGCCAGACATGGATCATCTGAACTACTGCAAACAGTACAAACTAATGGATCAGTGCGCCCAACTGACCCGGGACTACTCGCCTGACCTGCACGTGACCAAAGACACCCCGCCGACCTTCATCTACCACACCTTCGACGACCAGACCGTCCCCGTGGAGCAGTCGCTGCGCTATTACGACGCTCTGGTCAAAGCCGGCGTCCAATCGGAATTGCATGTGTTTGCTCACGGCGAGCACGGGTCGGGCCTGGGAAAAGGCGACCCGGCACTCGACGAATGGCCTGCGCTGCTCGAAAACTGGTTGAGAGCCAAGGGGTTGATGGGGACGAAGAACAGCGATTAGCTTTTGGCCCTTAGCGTTCGGCTTAGAGCCTCTGGCAGATTTGGACGATTGCTTGAGGCGTCGAACTTGCCGTCGGTCGAATTGAAAATCGGACTTTATCTCCAAGACCGAAGTGGGTCATCGATTCCCGGCCAACCGGGCGCAAACAAGCCAAAAGCTGGGGCCGAAGTCCCCAAAAACTAAGAAGCGGGCTCACCGGTTCGGGAGTGGAAGGTCTTCCCTGAACCGGCAGCCCGCTGGACCCTGGACCGGGTCTAGGTGGTAAGTTCAGTTTAGGCTAGTTTTCCACAAAAGCAAGCTATTTTTTGGTTTATTCTGCCCGCTCGTGACAGCAGTCACAGCTCACGGTATGATCGCATTTCACCGCGTTGACTTAGGGGTTTCGCGCCTGATACAAAAGGGTGTTCACCCGTTTACTACTGATCATTAGAGAGCCGGAGCGCAACCCCAAAGCATGCAAGAGATTCTGTTACAAATCGGGGCTCTTCTGGTGGAAGCCATACCTACGGCTATGCTTTTCATTGTGCTGGTCGTGGCCTACCAGATTCTGGTGCAGGAACCGCTGACTGACACCCTCAAGAAGCGCCACGCGCTCACCGAGGGAGCCATTGAAGAAGCCCGCAAGGCCATCGAGCTTGCCGAGGCGCGCACCGCCGACTACGCTGAAAAGCTGCGCCTGGCCCGCGCCGATGCCTACAAAATCCGCGAGCAGCGCATCCGCCGCTGGAATGCCGAGCGTGAAACGGCGCTGGAAACGGCCCGCAAAGCTGCCTCAGTACGAGTAAGCGCCGCCCACTCTGAGATTGACATCGAGGCGGCCGCTGCCCGCGGCGCCATTGAGGCTTCAGCAGCCGATCTCGCCAATCGGGCCGTTCGCGCCGTTCTGCCTGCAGCCGCCGGAGGGTCCAGGTGAGAGATTTCACTCGGCTGCCCCGCCGCTGTTCGTTGCTTTTGCCGTTGTTCCTTTTGACCGCGCTGGTTGTCGTGGCTGCCGGCCCGCATCGCCTGCCCGCGCAAGACTCCGCATCCGCCGCGTCGGCCGCGTCCGGACCGGCAGAATCCTCTGCGGCCGGCGGCCAGCACAAACAGTCTGCCGACAGCGATGAGCAAAAGGAATTAGATACCTTTCGCCACTCGCCGATCGTTGCCGCAATCGGCAAAAAACTGGGCATGAACGTTGAGACTAGCGCAAAGGTTTTCGAGGCACTCAACTTTCTCATCCTCTTTTTGGCGATCGTGATTCCGCTGGCCAAATTT
>JASHVU010000690.1 GCA_030044455.1 Acidobacteriaceae bacterium
GCGAATCGCGATGCAGGAATCGAGATTGCCCGAGAAGTCGGCGTAGAGAACCGCGCCGCCATACGTCCCGCGCCGCGCCGGCTCCAGTTCCTCAATGATCTCCATGGCCCGAACCTTCGGCGCGCCCGAGAGCGTTCCGGCAGGGAAGCAGGCGCGCAGCGCGTCAACCGCGGTCAGATCGGGCCGCAGCTTACCCTCAATCGAGCTCACAATGTGCATTACGTGACTGTAGCGCTCAACAAACATCAGCTTGTCCACCCTCACGCTGCCAAAGCTGCTCACCCGGCCCACATCGTTGCGGCCCAGGTCCACCAGCATCACGTGCTCGGCGCGCTCCTTCTCGTCGTGGATCATCTCGTCGGCCAGCGCCTTATCTTCGTCTTCTGATGCGCCGCGTGGCCGTGTGCCGGCAATAGGCCGGTACTCCACCTTGCCCAGGTTCACGCGGACCAGCAATTCGGGTGACGATCCTGCCAGCTCCACCATCTCCGATGGCTTTCGCTTTTTGGACGAACGCTTCGGCTTACCGGCCAACGTGCCCTCGGGAGCCACACGCAGAAAGAACATGTACGGGCTGGGATTCACCGTTCGTAATGCGCGATAAACCTGAAAACTGTCCACTCCCGGCTCGATGTCGAATCGTTGCGACATGACCACCTGGAATGCGTCTCCCGCCCGAATGTACTCCTTGGTCTTATCGACAGCACCGCAAAAATCCTTCTTCGCCGTGCGGGGCATGACTTTCATCTTGCCCGGCTTGGCTGGCTTCAGCTTTGGCAGCGGCCCGGCAAGTCGCTTTTCAAGCCTGCTGATCCGCTTGATGGCACGATCGTATGCGTTAGATGCCTTACCCGAAGAAACATCGGCTGTCGCAACGATCCAGATTTCCTTGCGCACGTGATCGAAGGCCAGCACCTGGTCGAAGAACATCAGGCACGCGTCGGGAACGCCGAGCTCATCCCTGGCCAGTTCAGGCAAACGCTCAATCTGGCGAACCGCGTCATACGCAAAAAATCCAACCGCGCCCGCGGTGAAGGGCGGCAGGCCCGGGAGCCGTGCCGGTCTGTGACCGGCCAGCGCATCACGCAACACGGCAAACACGTCGCCATCAATATGCGTGGTTTTCCCGTGCTCGGTAATGGCTACATCGCGGCCGCGCGCCACGATGCGCTTGAAAGGCTCGATGCCGATGAAGGTGTAGCGGCCCAGTTGCTCGCCGCCCTCCACCGATTCCAGCAAAAAGCACTCCGGCTCGCTCCACGCCGTTCGCAGGAAAGCCGAAACCGGGGTTTCGAGATCGGCCGTCAGGGTGCGGCAGACGGGAACCAGCGTGTGGTCTTTGGCCAGGCGCAGGAATTCCTTGCGATTCGGAAGGGTGGGGCGCGGATCAGGCTTCACAGAAACCAGTGTAACTGCTTGTCGATAGACGGCAAAATCAAGCGTAACACTCATTTCTTCTGGGACTTGCGGGCAAAAGCTGAATCAAGACTGCTGGATTGAGACCGGGAATGCCAGAGTTGCTGGCTCTGGCTGCCAGCTTCCCACGAAAGCTAACCTTTCGCGGCACGTGAAACCGAAGTTACTTTGCATGCTCTCAATGCTTGACGGTCTTCCCGGCGCGGGCCTAGACTCACAAAGTTTGGATTGAGCATGATTCGCAGCCGCTCCCAGCCCTCATTTTGGGGATGCATTGACAGGAACTGGCGCGAGAATTCAAGCTCCGTTCAACGTTGAGATTCGCCGCGTCCGCGCGCTTGAGCAATAAAGTGCGCACGGCGCCACGGCGAACATGGAGAAGGTCTATGCCCATTGCCAACAATACGGTGTCTTTGGACCAGGAGATCAACCCCTGGGAAGCACAAAGCGCCCGCTTTGAATTCGCAGCCCGCAAGCTCAATCTCGATGAGGGCCTGTGGAAGGTGCTGCGCTCCCCATCGCGGGAGATCATTGTTCACTTTCCGGTAACGCTCGACGATGGAAAAATCGAGATGTTTACCGGTTTCCGCGTACAACACTCAATGGCTCGCGGCCCCGCCAAGGGCGGCATCCGCTATGCGCCCGATGTCACGCTCGATGAAGTGCGCGCGCTGGCCAGCTGGATGACCTGGAAGTGCGCGGTCGTCAACATTCCCTTTGGAGGCGCCAAGGGTGGCGTTATTTGCGACCCGAAACATATGAGCCGCGGTGAGGTGGAGCGCATGACCCGCCGCTACACCTCCGAGATCATCGAGTTCATCGGCCCTGAGAAAGATGTTCCCGCACCCGACGTAAACACCAACGAACAGACCATGGCTTGGATTATGGACACCTTCTCCATGCACATGCGCCAGACCGTTACCAGCGTGGTCACGGGCAAACCGCTCAACATCGGCGGCTCACGCGGCCGCATTGAAGCTACCGGCCGCGGCGTGATGGTGGTGTGCAATGAGGCCCTGCGTTATCTGAACATGCCGGTCGATGGCTGCCGCGTCATCATCCAGGGCTTTGGCAACGTTGGATCGAACGGCGCGCGCCTGATGCAGGAAAACGGATACAAGATCATCGGCATCGCCGAGAAGGACGGCGGGCTTTTCAATCCCAACGGCATCGACAT
>JASHVU010000691.1 GCA_030044455.1 Acidobacteriaceae bacterium
AAGTCAGAGGCCGGAACTGTCGCACTGAGCGCAGCCGCGCTGCTGCACGAGGTCGCGATCAGATTTGTGTCCACACAAGAGGTAACCAGAGCCGTACCGTTCCATTCAATCGTTGGGCTACCGCCGAAATTGGAACCATATGCCATAAGTGAGAGCTGCGAAGCCCCAACAATGGCTGATGACGGCGCAATCCCTAATAATGTCGGCGCATTCGACTGCGTACCGCCGCCGCCTGTGCCGTTGTTTCCCGTGCCACCGCAACCGGTGAAAGAAAGTATTCCAGCTACCAGGATGAATAGGACGAATGTACGAGTCATAACTCTCCCTGCCCACTCCGCCGAACGCAGTGGACGCAAACGAAAAGACTGCTCGACTTGATTCTGGCGTTGTTTATAGCACAACCGCTGTCAGTTCCGATGTGTGCGGGATAAATCTTCGGTTCGCGGCGAACCTAAACTCGGTTCGGCCAGGTCGGTTTGTGGCCGGCAATCTGGACATTTACGTTTCGAATTCAGGCCAAATCGCTCCTATTGAATGATTTCTGCAACAGGCGCAGGATAGGTATTGTAAAAGGGGCTTCTCGTCGACGATCGTTCCAGGCCGGCGCTAATGCATTTCCTGAGTTGATGTATCCCGGAGCCAATCAGCCGAATCAACGCGACAACAAGGAGCGGCGACCTTGCGAAGAGGCGAAGAGGACACAGTAATTCAGGATGCCGTAAGCCGCCCACACACGAACCCACCCCAATGAATGCCGAGAGGCCAGCCCGGAATCCCTCGCCCGCCGACTACCCTCCACAGCCTTTGCAGCTAATTTCCCGTTCCCGCGCTACATTCAAACCAGAGCAGAGATTTCTCATGAAACATGGCAGCCCGGGATCGTTGGCCGAACACGAACAATTGACCCCGGGCCGCGTGCGTCTCGGGGTCGTTTCGGCACTCCGGGGCAGTGAAACTGCCGGTTCTTTATTTTCATGGAGTTGCGCTCAAGGAGGAGCAAAAGATGGCAGATAACCTGTTTGTTTTCAAATTCTTGGCCACAACGCGTTGATTTTGATACGCCTGGCGCAGAATTCTTCCGCTAACCGTATGGAAAAAATGAAGTTGTTACCGGGGATACTGTGGGGAGGGGGAAGCCCCCGTCGGAATACAGACCGGGGACACAGCTGACAGCTTGCAAAGCACCGCCGGCCTGCTACCCCGGAACCCGTTCACCGTCCACCGTTTGATTTTTTCACTTCCCGTATCCGGCCCAAACGTATTCAAGCGCTTCGGCCAGCGTCTGCTTCCTGGTTGCGAAGTCAACGTGGCCGGCATTCGGCGCGAAAACAAACTGGTAGTGGTAATGCTTTTGGGCGAGAACCTTCGCCATCTGCTCGTTGGCCAGCACCCAGTCGTGCATCCCGTCGCGCATCGAGTTTGGGTTAAACAAGTCGCGGTCGCCCACTTCCATCCAGATGCGGATCGGCTTGCGCGGGCTCGAGGGAATCAGTTGATCGTGAAATCCCCACGCGCCGTGCGGCGTCTCAGCGTTCCACGGCCACTGCTGATTAATAAACGTGCCTGAGTAGGAAAGCACGCGATGATAAAGCTCGGGGTGATACCAGGCCATGATGAGCGCGCACGAAGCGCCTGAGCTGCCGCCCATCGTCGCGCGGCCATCGGGATTGTGCGTCAGCTTCACGTTGTACTTCTGTTCGACGAGTGGCAGAACTTCGCTCTCCACCCACTCCGCATACTTGCCCGACATGGTGTCGTATTCCAGCCCCCGTTCGCTGCCCTGCGCGTCGCCGCTGCCGTTCCCGATGGAGATGGCGATCATCGCCGGCACTCGTCTTTCGGCGATCAGGTTGTCGAGCACCGTGAACAGCAGCCGGTCGGGCCCGTCGGCGCCCACAATGAACGGAGCCCCGCTGCCCGGCACATACTGCTGCGGCACGTATACGGCAACGTGGCGCGTGTAAGGCGCCGGATGACTGGTGGTGACAATCAACTTCGCAGGATTCGCGGGATCGGGTGTCCCGAAGGTTCCTTTGTCGCGCGCAATGCCCGGGTAGAACTTGCTGTCGGCCGAGCTCATGGTGAACTCGTACACTTCGCCCTTGGGCACGCCGTCATGCTCTGAAGCCTCGGGAGCAGCCGTGTGCGTCGGCCCGAGAATAAAGTTGCCGTCTTTATTCGGCGGGGCGTTCTCGCCGTCGGGCAGTTGCATGGCCTTGACGTAGCCCGGCGTATGCGGATCGCGCGTCGGCGGCGCGGGGCGCGCCGGAGGCGAAGTTGGCTGGGCTTGAGAGGTCGAACCCACCGCGGGCGCCGTTGATTGGCCAGTGCCCAGCGTGGCAACTGAAGTGACTAAAGCAAACCCGATTCCGAGACCAACAAAGCTCTTGCCCGAGTTCATCAAATCTCCTCTGTTCTCTGTTCGGCCTCAGCCGACCGCCAGCACCAGCTTCCCAAAATGCCCGCCCGCTTCCATCCGCTTGAATACCTCGCGCGTTTCGCTCCACGGGTGCGATTCGTATGCTGGGCGCAATCGAGCCTGCACCATCGCCCGATTCATGGCGATGAAATCGGCACGAGAACCAACATAAATGCCCTGCACTCGCGCCGTTTTGTGCAGGATGAGCGGAACGGGAAACGGCTCTGCGGCCCGCGCCAGAACGCCGATCTGCGCAACCACCCCGCCGACGCGAATCGCCTTCAGTGATCGCACCAGCGTGCCGGCCCCTCCAACCTCAACCACCAGGTCGACGCCTTCGCCGCCGGTCTGCTCCATCACCCATGGATCCCACTCGGGCGTCGCTTTGTAATTCAGTCCGTCATCCAGACCCAGCGCCCGCGCCCGCTCCAGCTTTGGGTCGCTGCTCGAAACGCCCAGCACTCTCGCGCCTGCCATCTTCGCAAACTGCAAGGCAAAGATTGATACTCCACCCGTGCCCTGAATCAGCACCGTGCTTCCTGGTCTCACTTCGCCGGCCTTGAGCGCATTCCATGCTGTCACCGCGGCACAGGGCAGCGTGGCCGCCTCTTCAAAACTCAGGTGCTCAGGTATCCGCACCACTCCCTGTTCTTTGAGCACGATCTGCTCGGCAAGCGTTCCGTCAACATCGCCGCCCAAAGCAGCGCGCGCTTTGGCTGTGGTCAGAGGGCCGTCGAACCAGTTCTGCATAAAAATCCCGGCCACGCGGTCGCCGGGCTTGAACCCAGTCACGCCTTCTCCCACGGCTCGAACCTCTCCGGCGCCGTCGGAACAGGGAATGCGCGGCAGTTTCAACTTGGGGTTGTACTCCCCTTTGGCGATCAGCAGATCGCGAAAGTTCAACGAGACCGCACGAATTTCGACCGCTACCTCGCCAGCGCTGGGCGCCGGCGCTGAACGCTCTGCAAACTCCAGCGAATCAATGCCAAAGCTCGGAATCTGCCACAGCTTCATCGCACCAAACCTCAATGATTGTATAGATACCGCAATCAAATCGTGGGATCGACTGAACAAAACGCTCGTAAAATGAAGATATGGCCCGAGGTTGGGAAAGTAAATCGGTGGAGGAACAAGTGTCAAACGGCTTCGAAGGCTCCGGCTCGATAAACGACAACCAGCGGCGAACGGTTTCGCAGGAACGCGCCGCCCGCGAACGCCACCGGCAGTCGCTCAATCTGCAGCGCGAAAACATCCTTTCGCAGAGAACGTCGAATCCGGCCCGCCGGCAAGCCCTTGAGGCGGCGCTGGCCGACATTGAAGCGCAGATCGCCGCCATCGGCTAGAGCCTGGTTTTAGCTTCGACTCACGGCGATTTGCCTGAATCGCGGCTC
>JASHVU010000692.1 GCA_030044455.1 Acidobacteriaceae bacterium
ATCTTGCCACGGTGAATCTGATGGCTCCCGACGCCAACTACTCCACCAACGCGAAGGCGACTGCGCTCTACCGCGAAATTGACCGGCGCCTCATGGCCTTGCCTGGCGTTCAGTCGGTTGGGCTTACAAGCGACTTGCCCCTGGAGTGCAACTGCGACACCGACTGGATTCGGATTGAGGGCAAGCCGTATCATGGCGAGCACAACGAGGTGAACGAGCGCGAGGTGAGCCCTGATTACCTGGCGACACTCAAAGCGCAACTGGTGCGCGGAAGAATGCTTACGGCTGAGGACGACGCCTCGCATCCGCAGGTGATCGTGATCAACGAATCGTTTGCCAAGAAGTACTTCGCGGGCGAAGATCCCATAGGAAAAAGAATCGGCGATGGTGCCCTGAGCCGGGACTCCATGCGACAGATCGTTGGCGTTATTCGCGACGTGCGCGAGGGCGGGCTGGATCAGGATGTCTGGCCGTCGGAGTACGAGTCCATGTTGCGCACCACCGACACCTATATCGCCATCGCTGTGCGTACGGCCACTGACGCGGGCGCCATGTTGCCTTCGATCGTAAGCACACTGCGCAGCATCGATTCGAACCTGGGTATTTACGGCGAGCAGACCATGCAGCAGCAAATGGATTCGACCGAATCCGCATTGCTGCATCGCTTCGCGGCGTGGCTGGTCGGCGGTTTTGCTGCGATGGCGTTGCTACTCGGCGTGGTGGGTCTCTACGGTGTCGTTGCTTACTCCGTGAGCCGGCGCACTAGGGAGATTGGCGTGCGCATGGCACTCGGCGCGCAGCGCGGCGCGGTGTACTCACTCGTCATGCGCCAGGCGGGATGGCTGACCGTATCGGGTTTGGTCATCGGGCTGGCGTGCTCGATCGGCGCATCGACGCTGATGACCAGGCTGCTCTTTGGCGTTGAAGCGTGGGATGCGCCGACTCTAGCCGGAGTGGCGTTGGTGCTGGGCTGCGCGTCAATGGCAGCGAGCTTTCTGCCCGCCAGGCGCGCGGCATCGATCAATCCTACTGACGCATTGCGCGCGGAGTAAATGCGGCAAGAAACCGGCTCAATCTTCGGATGGATTTTTTTCGGCGTGATCTACAATCAGCCGCTCGACCGTGGCCTTGCGCTCTTCGAGCTTCAAGCCCATCTGCTCAACTGAGGAATAGACTCCCTGACCGCCTCCTTGTGGATCGGAGGCAGCATTGGCCGGCGCAGCAGTCTGGGCCCCGGCGCCGCCTGCTGGCGCGCCAGGCAAAGTCATCCCTGACGCCCTCGCCATTGCCATAAGATCGGCGAGCGCGAGATCGAGGGTCACCTGGTAGTTGCCCTTGAGGCCGGTCATATTGACCACCTGTGGGCCGCCGCTTCCACCCATCTGCATCATGTTTGTCAGCATGTCGGCAAAACCATCCATCGTAACCATGCTCGACTCGATATGAAGCGACTGCGTCGACATATCGAGCTTCTCAGTCATTGTGCCGCGGGCGCCCATGTCTATCTTCATTGAGCCATCGCCGTTCCGCGTGATCTTCATCGGCCCGTCTTCAGTATCGATTTTTGTCTCGCCAGGCCTCAGGGGCGCATCAGCGGCGGCGGGCGGGGGCGGAGCCGGAGATTCTTTCAGTTTGGGACCGCCTTTGCCCACCACCAGGGCCAAAACCTTATGTTCCTCGTGGTCGCGATGTACGGTGAGCTTGAAGCGCGCGGCAAGCAATGTCTGCATCATCGCCGGCGCCTGGTCTTTGGTGCCGCCATCGGGGATTTTGGCTTCAATGTCGAACCGCTGTTCGCCCAGCCACGATGGGCCGTCGATCTGGTAGGGCTTGACGGTGTACGCGTAGACGATGAGGTCTTTGAGCGACATGTAGGTGAACTCGGCACGCGACGCATCAATATGCGGGCCGAGACGCGGCATCTTGCCGGCTTGTATGTCCGCTGCCATGCGCTGAAGATCGAGCGGCGCCGCTGGCTTGACGGTTGCCACATCGAATTCGAGATGCGGATTGGCCGGCTGAGAAGTCGCGGCCGGCTGGGCTTCAGTGGATGATTGCGGAACCGGTGAAGGCACGGCCACCTCAACGGTTGCAGGTTTCTCAGTGGGTGTTGCCGGTGCATTCTGGCAGAGAGCATATGCGGCGGCAGCGACGATTGCAAATGAAGAGAAGAGATAAGTACGCAGCTTCACGCGGGAGACCTTCCTCGGAAACATGGAATGGCAAGATTATATTCTTTGCCGGGATTGAGCTGAGTGAACCGGCAATCGGCAGGTTGGATCGCAGGAGGCTGCCGGGGAAACTCGTTGAACTTGACTGGCTTCGCGAAAACCATTTGGCGGGGACGAAAGCCCCAAGTCTTTTTGAAGACGTTATCGGCACAACGAAAGCCGTGCCCTTTCAAAACGGCGGCGTAATCAGAGTTTCCCTAAACCAATCGCAGGAATCGTGCAGGATCAAGGCTTGCACCGGGGAAGATCTTCTCAAAATCGCTGGCGCCGATGGTGCTGGCGACGACTTCGCCCAGCACCGCACGGTAATCGGTGGTAAGCGCGAGGTCGCGGCCCTGGTTGAGCTGCTCGTTAGCGAGTCCCGGCCATTTGCCGTAGACCTTACCGCCGTTCACGCGGCCGCCCAGCACAAACATTGCATTGGCATGGCCGTGATCGGTGCCGGCGGTTCCGTTTTCGCGCGCGGTTCGTCCGAACTCCGACATGGTGACCACCGTGATGTTTTCGGCCGAGTCGCCCATATCGCGCCAGAAAGCCGCGATGCTTTGCGAGAAATCGCTGAGCCGGTTGGCGAGCTGGCCGTTCACGCCCCCCTGGTTCTGATGCGTGTCCCAGCCGCTGACATCGGAGAAGGCCGCTTCGACGCCGAGGTTGGCTTTAAGCAGTTGGGCAATCTGCTTCATGCTGTTGCCGAAGTCATTGTTGGGATAGCTGGCGCCGTTCGCCGGCTGGTACTGTGCAGGATTCGCCGCTCGCAACATGCGGACCGCTTCAAAGGTCTCGTCTCCGGCAGCATGCAAAATCTGGTCTCCTGAATCGGCATACATTGCCTGGAACGCGTTGGCGGCTGGCGAAGGAGTTGGACCGCGGCCCGCTACGCTGAAACCACTTACATTGTTCAATGCGATTGCCGGAACGCGTCCGGCCAGCGTCAAGGGAACGTCGGATCCAAGGGCCAGCGCGCGAAATGCGGAGTGTTCGCATGTTCCTTCACAACGGTGAACCAGATCTTCAGCCTGCAGGGCGCGGTTCAGCCAACCGTCGTCGGTGCCCTTTACTCCGGGCGTTCCCGACTCCATATAGTCCTGCGCGTCAAAGTGCGATCGCGACATATCGGGTGAACCGCATGCGTGGACGATGGCCAGGTGCCCCTGATCGTAGAGGGGTTTGAATGAAGCCAGCGAGGGATGCAACCCGAAGAAGCCGTCGAGATCGATCACCTGATTTTGCGGAATGGCGATGGTGGGGCGCATGGAGTAGTAGTTCTTTTCGCGATAGGGGACAACGACGTTGAGTCCGTCGGCCGCGCCGCGTTGAAAGATGACTACAAGCCGCTGGCCCGGAGGATTTGTAGTTTCAGCCAGCAGCGAACGAACCATGAAACTGGGAATTGCGGCAGTGCCCGCTACCGCCAGCGCTCCCCTGTGCAGGAAAAATCTCCGGTTCATGTGCATCTCCTCAAAAGCAGCTTTCAGCTTTTAGCTCTCCGCTTTCAGTTCTAACCTTGCGGACGCAAACAGTCTCGGAATTCCACCATCATTTCCGATGAGTGACCTTCCTTCGGACCAGCTGACAGCCTAAAGCTGAAAGCTGACAGCTCGCTTCAGCGCCGTTGAAACTCCGGCGAGCCGATCAGCAATCCTGCCAGCACTTCATCTTGCCGCTCCAATGCGTTGGCCGGGCGGGGAACACTGTGCGGCTTGGCCGGGGCTGAAACCGGGTATACCGTGAAAGAGCCCTGCGCCGACTGCGATTCGAACTGGGTGAGCGCCGCGGCCCGCGTCTGCGCGCCTACTCCACCGGCCACGATCATCGGCTCCAGTCGCTCCTCTTCTTCGTCCGGCGTCGGGATGGGCGCTGCCTGCGCATCCGGAGCAGAGTCGCTTGTTAAGCCGACATTTGCATCCTCAGGCTGGTTGCTCCAGCTTACCCTTACTCCCGGCAGCCGGTTTGCCGCCAGGTTCAATGCAAAATTCATGCGGTCAACCAGAGCCCCAGTCGAAACCCATTCGCTGGCCACCCATTTGTATCCGGTGGGCGGGATGCAGCCGTAGAGCTGCATGCCCATTTGGTGCAGCGCATTCTCGAGCGGCTGAAAGTTCTCGACATCAGCATTCGATGCGCGCACGGCTGACACTACGAATTCAAGTGGCGTTTTTATCTTGGCGCGATAGTCGCTCCTGGCCCAGAACTCCGGCGAGTGGAACAGAGTGCGCAGCATTGCCGAGATTTCGCCACCGGTGGACATATAGGTTTTCGCCATGCGGTCTACCAGCGATTGCGGGGGATCGTCGCTCACAAATCGGATCGCGAGCTTGCGCGAGATAAACTGTGCGGTTGCCGGACGCGTCACCAGGAAGTGCAGCAGTTCTTCTCCCTCGCGTTCACCGTCATCTTTGAACTTTGTGCCCATCACCTTGTTTGAACCCGGCTCGTGCCGGTTCTCGTTGAACTCGAAGCCGCCGCCCCGCTGCGGTTGATTTACGGTCCAGCCGGTAAGAATGCGTGCCACCTGGATCACGTCGGCCTGCGTGTAGCCGCCATTCACACCCAGAGTGTGCAACTCCATCAGCTCGCGGGCATAGTTCTCGTTCAGGCCCTCATCGGTCTTCTTGTTTTTCGAGGGATTCCGCATCTGCTGCATCTTGGCGCGTTCGGCAGCCGGCGAGTCGGGGCCAATGCTCTCGGAGTTATCCAGGTAAAGCATCATTGCCGGGCTGTGCGCAACGGCTTCCAGCAGATCTTCAAACTTGCCCAGCGCATTCGGCCTGATGGTGTCGCGTGCATAGCTGGCCAGATAGTAAGGCGTCTCTTCGTTCTTGCGCAGATAGATGTTGAAATGATTGAGCCAGAAATCGGTCATCACCTCCTCGAGCTGCGCGCTTGAGTAGATGTCGCGCGTGAGCCGCTCGGCCATCAGCTCCTCAACCACCATGCGCTGCGGATTCTCAAGATCCTCAAGAGCCTCGCGCAGATCGGGAGTCATGTCGGCAGTCAGCTGGTTGCGCTGCGCACCTTTCAACGAATGCATGAAGTCATCGAACTCAGCCGGTTGCATTTGCTGGAGATGCGCGACGCGATCGCGCGGAGAAAGGGCGGCAATCGATGCGAAGCCCGGAGTGTCGGGTTGCGAAAGCATGTCCGCCGCGGCGGCAGTAACCGGGTCAAGCACAGGAGGCTGGGCGGGAGACTGGTCTGGAGTTTTTTCCGCCGCGGGAGCGGTCGAAGCCGTCATGCTGTTTCCCGCGCTGCCGTCCATGGCCCCGCCGGTCATGGATTTTTCGCCATTTCCCGCAGGGTTTGGTTCCCCGTTTGCCGCGGATACCGTTGCAGCCTGGCCATTGCCCGGCGGTGCTTGCTGGGCATTGCCTGCCTGCGTTTGCGCGGATTCAGCCTGCGCGGTCTTCTTCTGCTCCTGCTCGGCGCGCTTCTGCTCCACGCGATACATCTGGTCTTCGTAGACCGCGTGCAGCGTGCCCTTCCGCGGGATGTCGACTTTGCCTGCGATGGCCTGGCGAATGATTGCGCCTGATGGCACGCGGTAGAGCAGGTCGGCGACGCTCCATTGCATTGCAGGATACTGCGCCAGCCGCTCGTTCAGCGTAGTCTCGTCGAGCGCCTGCGGATGCAGTTGCTGCTCAAACCAGGCGTCCAGCCCCATGGTGCGAACCGCTTCAATGTCGCCTGGCCGCGGACCGAAGGTGAAACGGTTCAGGGCCTGCAGAATTCGCTCATCGCCCTTGAGCTGGCCTGACTGGTAGGCGGGCCGGGGGGCAACTTTGGCGGTTGCACCGTCGTCAGCCGCGCTTGGCGACTGTCCATAGCCAAACGGGGGCGCCGCAATGGTGGCGCACAAAAGTAAGGCCAGCGCGCTTTTCACTGATTCCATTCGACAAACTCCTGCGTGGCAGGCGCAAACGGGGAACGGGCGCTAAGCGATCTAACTACCGGATCAATCTTACTAAAGGACAAGACGCAGGTTGGCGGGAATAGTTGCGGAGGAGTCAACGGAAGCGTCGGCGGGAACAGAAATGGCGTGACGCCAAGCATTCGGCGCCGGAACAGACAATTTTGAAGCCAAGAGCTGAGAGCTTGAGGCTAGGAGCGAGAATCTGTTCTTCTCAGCAGCCCCGCTTGCACCTGGCCATGATCGCCGCATGCAGCCGCTCGCGAAGGTCGGGGGGCAGGTCATAAATTTCATGTGACCGGTAGATCTCGATGGTTTTCCGCGTGGTGTTGAGGGTTACTTCGCAGTGTTCGCAGTCTTTGAGATGAGCCAGCAGATCGGCACGCATCCTGTCATTCACGCTGTCGTCGATCAGGTCGTCGAGAAGGGAAATAAACTCAGTGCAGGTCACGTCTCAACTCCCCGATAGCGGTGCGATTGCTGGACCATTGCCAGCCGGCGCCGCCTTCCGCTTGAAATAACGGCTTAGCCGCTCGCGCAGTTGCAGCCGCGCCCTTAAAAGCCGCGACTTGACGGCCGGCACGCTCAAACCCAGCGTCTCCGCCGTCTCCTCCGTCGAAAGCCCTTCTACGTCGCGCAGGGCGAAGACGACGCGAAAACCCTGCGGCAAGCCCTGGATCGTCTTGCGCAGTATCTCCGCCAGTTCGGACTGCGTGTAGTTCTGTTCCGGATCGGGCGCCCAGTCGGCCAGGTCGCGGGGGACTGATCCCTCTTCGGTCTCCACATCCTCGTCGATCGAGACCATCTTGCCGGTGCGCCGCTTGCGTAAACGCATCAGGCTTTCGTTGACCGCGATTCTCACCAGCCATGTATAAAACTTCGAGTTTCCCTGGAATTGATCCAGCTTCTCATATGCCTTCAGGAACGCATCCTGCACAACGTCTTCAGCGTCTTCGCGGTTTTGCGTAATGTGCTGCGCGATTCTGAAGACCTGACGTTCGTACTTACGCACCAGCGTGTCGTAGGCCGAAACATCACCCCCGCGGACCCGTTCCACCAGGGCCACATCGGGGTGTTGCTCGTTTTCTCCTGCAATCGATTGGATGGTTGACATAGCCGCTGGTTGCAAAATCGCTGCGTGAATCGGTTCTAAAGACGTTTTGGGGAACCTCGGGGGCCGAGGCTCGAGGGCTTCTCGTGCGGGCCGCTTGAATCAAGTGTATCGAAAAGGGGGCAGAAGAATCCAACTCTGCTGGTGTCGGGGCGCGGCAATTGCATCTCAACCGCATCAGGCGCAGATTAGGCAGGACAAGAAAGACGAATGACGGCTCATTCAGGCATTTTTGAGCGCGTCAACCCGCTGCTCCGCCTCGTCGATCAGTGCATCGAAGTCGATGGTTGCGAGAAAGCGCATGTGAACGTCGATAAACTGGATCGGATTTCTCCCGGTAGCAAGGTAATAGCCCTGAGGATCCATGAGTCCACACTTCTTCGCCGCTGTAAATGCCCGCTGCAATCCCAGGGCGCGTTCGCTGTCGGTTTCCTGTTGGACCTTGGTTTTCAAAACAGCCTCGCCGCCGTGCGAAAGCTGGAAAAACTGCCCTCCCGCCGCAACCATATCTTTCATGTCAATGATGAAGCAGGTTTTGCGAGGCCCTCCGTCCACGTAGCTTCCTTTCGCAAAGCTGACATAAGGTGTCGGAAGTCCGTAATCCGTTTCCGACTTCTTCCAATTTGCGCACAGAGTGGTGTTGGTTTGAGTATCGGCAAGGATCTTGTAGACATGCCCATTCAACTTGAACATGAAAACTGCCTCGCGCGAGTTGAGTGTTGTCCCTTTGGTGGAATCGAGGACAGTGCCTTTGGCGGTTGTGACCAATGCCACTTGTAAACCTCCTGAGATGGGGAGCAGGGGCAACTATGCAGCGTACCGAATCCGCTCTATTCCGCTAGTGGTTATATCACACTCCATTGAGGTGTCGGCTAATCCCCGTGCTTTGCCGCGGCGGCGCCGAAGATCGCTCGCCTCATGAGGCGCGGGCCTGTCGATGAATAGCGTCTTCAGCGTATTCCCAACCCCAAACCGTAACCCGGCTGGTACCCGATCGAGTCCGCACACACCAAAGAGGAATTCCGGAAGGGCGGGCG
>JASHVU010000693.1 GCA_030044455.1 Acidobacteriaceae bacterium
CGTCATGAGCAAGTTTCCATCCACAAGCGCCAGAAAGGTCTATCGGGCACTCCTTCGGATCGGTTGGCAGGAAAAGCCTCGCATCAGCAAGGGTGGTTCGCACAAGCAGCTTGAAAACCCAAATTATCCTTACGAGTTCACCTGGGCGTTCCACGACAGCGAGGAGATTGGGCCCAGGATGCTTTCGAAGATAGCGAAACGCACCGGACTTAAGCCGGAAGATCTCTGAAAAAGGAATGGACGAGACCATGGAAGGCGACGAAGCAGGCGAGCTGAAAGAAAACGCTGAAAAAGGCTCTGAGAATCAGGCCATGCGCCCGGTGGCGTTCACCATGAGCGTGCTGGCAGTACTGGTGGCCATTACCACGGTTCTTGGTCATCGCACTCACACTGACGCCATCCTCTTTCAAAGCAAGGCCAGCGACCTGTGGAATGAATACCAGGCGCGCCACATCCGCGCGCATGATACCGAACTTGCCTCCGGCCTGCTCTCCACTCTGAATGTGGCCGACAAGGCCGCTGCGGCCAAGCTCACGCAGACCTGGAAGGACAGCCTCGCCAAATCCGCTCAGGATTTGAAAGAGGCCCAGGAAAAGGCCCGGGCCTTCGAGGAGCAAGTTGAGCTGGCCGAGCACAAGGCCAATCGTTTTGACCTGGCCGAGGCGCTGCTCGAGATCGCCCTGGTCATCACTTCGGTCACGCTGCTCACGCGCAGCCGCATCTACTGGTACCTCGGCATGGCGTTTGCCGCAGCCGGTATCCTGTCGGCGCTGTCGGCAATCCTGTTCAAGTAGCGTCGCGCGCTCCAGATGCATTCAGGATCGTGGTAGACTTGCTGCCAATTGAAAGGCAGCGCCGTGAAAGTTTGCCTGCTTGCTTTTTTCCCGGTTTTTTTGACTGCACCGCTTTTGGCGCAGGCACCCGCTGCAGGTGCGCCAGTCTCCCACACCTACTCCGACCCGCTGGGGTTCAGCTATGTCCTCCCCTCGGATTGGGAGGTGGTCAACTCTCAGCCTTCCTTGCCCGACGTCAAGCAAAAGGCGACTCAGAATGCCTCCAGCGAGGCGGAAAAGAAAGGCATCGCCTGTGTGCAAGTGGGCCTGACCGCCCGCCATGGCGATCCAAGCTCTGTCATCGTCCAGGTTGCGTTGCCCTTTGGTTGCTTTGGCCAGCCGCTTGCGCAGGATGACCTGCCGGGATTCGGCAGCGGGGCTGCCGAGGGCATCAAACAGAACTTCGACCTCAGCGATCCTCAGACAGCTTCGTATGCGTCGGGTTCCCATCACTTATGGGCCGAGCGTGTTGAAGGTATTCCCAAGGGCCAGCCGGACAGGCATTACACCATCGAGATCAGTTGCGCGCTGCTTAACCAAGCCGCCGTCTGCTGGATGGCGATGGCCGCAGACTCGGCATCGCTCGCTGTCTTCGAAAACGGAGCCGTCACTCTCGATGGCGACGCGCCGGCCCCGCTTGTTCCTGCATCGGCATTCAAGCAATAACCGCAGTCATGAATGGCGCGTTGCGCCGCGGGGAGAACATGAAGATGAGGCCGCGTCTGGAACGGTGTACAGACGTGGACGCCCGTACGACAACCGCGCTGGAGCGCGGCGCTACGATTCTGTCGCGCAGTTTTCCGGGCAGTTGCTTTCACTTCGCCGATGCGTTCAATCCGCACCGCCGGCTCGCACCCCGCTCTCCTTGCCGCTGCCTGGTTGCTCGCCCATCTTCGCCGTGGTCAGCAGAAACACGGCCAGCACAATCGCCGCCATGCCGGCGAACTCGGCCGGGCCAGGCCGTTCACCCAGTAAAACCATCCCCAGCAGCACGGCAATCACCGGGTTGACATAGTTGTACGAAAGCACTTTGGCCGCCGGCACATGTTCCAGCAGATAGATGAATCCCGTGTAGCCCAGCAGCGATCCGCAAACCACCAGGTAAGCCAGCGAAAAGGCGGCAGGCGCCTTCATGTGTACACTGGGCCACTCGCCCAGCGCGGTGCCCAGCAGGATCGTGAACACCCCGGCAATCAGCATCTGCCATGACGCGGCCACAAAGCTGTTGGCCCCTTTACCGGTCTCGACGCGCGTGTGCCGTGCGACCAGGCTCCCGACAGCCCACGAGAGCGTCCCTCCCAGCATGGCGGCAAACGCCCACAAAAGAATTCGACTCCCGGCTAGAACACTCTGCATTGAGGGCCACACCAGAACCGCCAGCCCCACAAAGCCCAGCAGCATACCCAGCCATCCGCGCCGCGGCAACGGCTCCCCCCTGGGCAAAAACATCTCAATCAGCGCCACGTTCAGGGGGGTAACCGCGTAGACCAGCGATGCCAGGCCGCTGGGCACTGTCTTCTCCGCATAAATCAGGCTCACGTTGCCCCCGCCCAGCAGCAGCAGGCCAACCACGCTGAAGACGAGCATTGTCTTCCCTGGCCACAGCAGCCGCAACCCTCGCCGGTGGCACCAGCCCAGAAGAATTGTCCCGGCAATCGTGAACCTGATCCCGGCCAGCAATAGAGCGGGCAAGTAGGCCGTCGCAACCCGGATCGCCGTGTAGGTCGATCCCCAGAAAAAGTAAACGCTTGCGAAGGCCAGAACGATGGTAAGGCGTGGTGCAGCCTTGGGCTGGAGTACTTGAGTTGAGGGCGCTGAATCGGCCATGAGAGCTACTTCGATACTAGTCTCCCCAGCGGTTTCAAATGGTCTTCCCGTACACGCCCATGCTATCCTCAGCTCAGCGGAAGATTTCAATGCAGGCGTGCCACAGCTGCGGAACTCGATTTGCGCCAGCTACAAAACGCTGGTCGCGCGCCCGTGCGCGCATCATCTGCCCGCGCCGCCATCTTCGCGTCCTGCCCACCCGCACACGACCTAGCCTCTTCGGCGGCGACTAGTCGCAAGTCCGCCGAAGATCCTCGCACGCATTCCGACCCTGACCGGGGTCAACGCAACTGGAAGGTCCCGTTCAGCGGGATCACCGGCAACGCTTCATCCGTTGGCAACACACGAGAAAGCTGCGCTGCCCGCACAACCTTTGCCGAGGAGAAGGCCCTATGAACAAGCAGGAACTGCACTTGAAATTCGGACCCAAACTGGTATGTCCTTTGCCCGGCCCCCGGGCCAGGGCCGCCGTCGCCGCCGACAACCGGCTCATCTCGCCCAGCTACACGCGATCCTATCCGCTGGTGGCCAAACGCGGCCGCGGCATCCGTGTTGAAGACGTTGACGGCAACGAGTTTCTCGACTTTGCCGCCGGCATTGCCGTCACTTCAACGGGTCATTGCCATCCTGAAGTGGTCGCGGCCATTCAAAAGCAGGCGGCCGAGCTGATCCATATCTCGGGCACCGATTTTTACAATGAGCACCTCACCGACCTTGCCGAGCGCCTTTCGGCGGTAGCGCCCATGCCTGGCCCACATCGCTTTTTCTACGGCAACTCCGGCGCCGAGGCCATCGAGTGCGCACTCAAGCTGGCCCGCTATCATACCGGCCGCCAACAGGTGATCGCCTTCCTCGGAGCTTTCCACGGCCGCACCATGGGAGCTCTCTCGCTCACCGCCTCAAAGCCCCAGCAGAAGCGCCGCTTTGCGCCGCTGGTTCCCGGCGTCACCCACGTGCGCTATCCCTACGAGTATCGCGGATGCACCGGCGGCCCGCAGGAGGAAGAGGCATTCAGCCTTGGCTGCGCTCGCTACATCGAAGAGAAACTCTTCAAGACTATCCTTCCCGCTGAAGAAGTGGCGGCCATCTTTATCGAGCCCATCCAAGGCGAGGGCGGCTACGTCGTTGCCCCCACCAACTTCCTGCGCGAGTTGCGCGACATCTGCGACCGGCACGGCATTTTGTTGGTCGTCGACGAGGTCCAGAGCGGCGCAGGCCGCACCGGTAAATGGTGGGCCATTGAGCACTCCGGCGTCGAGCCCGACATGGTCTGCATGGCCAAGGGAATTGCCAGTGGCATGCCGCTCGGCGTCTGCATGACCCGCGCAGAAATCATGGACTGGGTCCCGGGTTCGCATGCTTCCACTTTCGGCGGCAACCCTGTCTCGATTGCCGCGGCTCTGGCTACCATGGACATCCTGGAGCGCGAGGCCATTGCCAACGCCGCGCGCGTCGGCGAGCAAATGCTCCAGCGCCTGCGCGGTTGGGTCAAGACCCACCCCATGGTCGGCGACGTGCGCGGCCGCGGCCTGATGATCGGAATCGAGCTGGTAAAAGACAAGGCCACTCGAGAGCCGGCCGCGGCCGAACGCAACCGCGTTGAGACACTGGCCTTCGAGCGCGGCCTCATGATTCTGGGCTGCGGCGAATCCTCACTGCGCCTTGCCCCGCCCCTAATCATTTCAGAAGAAGAAGCAACGGTGGCTCTCGACATCCTCGAAGAATCGCTCGCCATCGTCGAAAAAGATCACGAGCATGCTGCAGCCGCGGTGGCAACCGCCTGAGGTTAACCAATACGCAAAAAGAGAAGGGCCGGCAACGCATCGCCGGCTTTTTCTTATCCAGTTGCATGGTTCGCATTCCTCTCGCCCTGGACTGGCGTCTCTTAATGCCTCTTCACTTCTTCACTCCCTCAGTCTCATGTTGGCAATTTCGCTGGTCCTGTGAGCGGCGCGCTCAAGATTCTGCGCCATCTCCTGCGTCGCCAGATGTTGCTCTTCAGCGGCAGCCGCCATCTGGTGCGACACTCCTGAAAGTTCTTCCGTATGGTTCG
>JASHVU010000694.1 GCA_030044455.1 Acidobacteriaceae bacterium
TCATCAAAGCCACCTGGTACATTGGCGGCGCCGGCAACTGGGACTACCTGACCTTCGATCGCGATGCCGGCCGCCTGTACATCGCGCACGGCACATTGATGCAGGCGGTTGACGTTGATACCGGTTCAGTGGCGGGAGAGATCAAGGACCTGTACGAAGCTCGCCAGGTAGCCCTCGACGATACCGGCCAATTGGGTTATGTGAGCGACAGCGGGCAGGGCAAAGTCGTAGTCTTCGACCGCCAGACGCTCAAACGAGTGACCGACATCGACACCGGGGCCAATCCCCGCTGGCTTGTGTTCGATCCCCTCACGCACCTGCTTTTCGTGGTCCGCGCTAATCCGCCCGCTGAAGCTCCGCCTGCGCCGCCGCCCCAGCGCCGGCGTAACACGGGACTCTCAGAAACGCCTCCTGCGCCGGTCGCTCCCTCCACTGCTCCGCCAAGAACGCCCGCGCAACAACAGGAATCAAGCGTTCAATCGTTTGTGACAGTGATTGATGCGCAGACGCAGACAGCACTGGGCGAGATCAGTCTCTCAGGCCAGCTGGGCTACGCCGTTGCGAATGAAAGCGGACAGATTTTTATCGCTTTGCCTGACCGCAACCAGGTTGTGCGCATCGACGCTCAGGCCATTGCCAGCGTGATGCGGCCGCAGCCGGCGGAAGGTCCGGCTTCTGCGCCCACCGAAGCGCCTGGTGCGGAAGCGGCCGGGCCGGGCGCGGCCGAACCTAATGAAGAACCGAAGCCCAAGTCTGGGTCATTCATTACGCTCGACTGGACCGGCAACCGGCGCAACGCCGCAATTGCCGATGGACGGCTGCGCATCTACGGGGTCGGGCCGGAATGCAGCGATCCCCGGGCCCTGGCCATCGACGAGCGGCATTTGCGCATCTTTGCGGCCTGCACGAATCGCTCGCTCGAAGTGTTGAACACCGAGACGGGCGAGAAAGTGGCGACGCTGCCGATCGGTCCCGGCGCGGATGCAGTGGGCTACGACCAGGACCACGGGTTGATCTTTACCTCGAATGGCGCTGCCGAGGGCAGCGTGACCATCATTCGCCAGGATGTGACCGACAGCTACAACGTGATCCAGACGCTGCCCACGCGGCAGCGGGCCGACACACTGGCCGTGAATCCTGCCAGCGGCGCGGTGTACCTGGTCACCGATTACCAGGGCGTTGATCTGAGCCGTCCAGGTGGAATCGGAACGCTGCACGAGAAGCCGGTCGAGGGCAGTTTCCAGGTGCTGACGGTGCAGAACTGAACGGTCGACGGTGGATCGCATTCCCTGATCCGGAGCGCGCGTTCGATCCCTCTCGCCGATCACGCTGGACCGCGCACACCATGCGACTCGGAACTAATCCTGCGCTGGCCGCTCCGATACTTCCGTTGGCTGTTGCATAATGACGTCGAGCGCGGTCACGAAGCCAAAGATGACGGTAAAGAAGTCAATCGTCAACGCCGTTATGTAGGCTGCGGCGCTGAATTGGATGCTAAGTAAAACGTAGCCAAGCATCGCCAGCGTCACAGCAGAACCCAACACAACGAAGACTGCAAATATTGCCGGCGGCGGTCCTTCGCCGGTCACCTTGCGACGCCGGTAAGGATAGGTAACTTGAAGAGACAGCATCGGCAGTGCGAAAAGCACACCAGAGTCTCGCCAAATCCACTTTTCCTGAACGCCATAGAGGGCCAGGATCGTCGGCAGCAGCGCTGCCGCCGTCAATACGAAGATGTACGTCATCACGGTTTTCGCAAGGTACCTGTCAAGCAGTGACAACCTCGCTCCAGCGGCCTGCCGGACGACGAACAAGAGCGCCGAGAACCCCGCGAACGTGATCATCAGGCCAGCCAATGTGTACAAAAGGGTTGCACCTTTGACTTCCACGTTTTGCTCCACCTTCAACGTCGTCAGATGAGGCTAGACGATGAGTTGAAAAATAAGGTGATTTTGTGGCTCCGATGGGCTGATTTTAGGCTGCTGCTCTATCGAGGCACAACTTCTTTCTTAAGGCAAGCGGAGCGCACACTTCACACTCTCGGTCTCTGCTTCAATTCGGTCGGAGATCAGGACTACTTCTTGCCGGTCTGGCTGGCGGGCGGCTGGCCGTTGTTGGTAATGTCCTGGCCGTTGTAAATGATGGTGGTGGTTGAGCCGAAGCGCTTGTAGTCGGTGTATTTCACCGTATCGCGGATGTGCACATCATCGCCCATATAGCCGTTACCGCCGGTGAAGTGCAGAACGCCTTCGCCCTTGGTGTAAACCGGGAACCAGTAGTGCCCGTCGACCTGCTGCCGCCAGGTCATGAAGGGCGGATGCAGGTCTTCCTGACCCCTCTTGGTATCGTCGGGCACCATGCGGCCGTTGGTGACCACGATCTGCAGATCGGTGGCGTCGACCCAGATGCGCCCGTCGAGATACCGCTTGTGCTTTTCAATCACCTTGGGCGCAACGTCGAAGACATAGCAATCGAGGTCATCGACCTTCTGCTTGCCAACGTAGGTGACGTTGTAGTCGGGGAGATCGGCCGTAGTAAGCACGAATGGGTAGCCGTGCTGGATGTCCTGCAGGTCGGAGGGCGACATCATGACGCGCGTAAGCGTGCTGGCCGGAGCGAAGACCACTTTTTCGGTGCGCGCACCGTCGGGATTGAAGATCACGTCGTCCACTTCGTACCACTCGCCATCAACCTTGTTTGTGTCGTCGTCGATGGTCTGCACGCGGGCCACGCGGCGATAGGTGTAGTGGTTCAGCGCTTCCTGGAACTCGGTTTCCTTGGCCGCGAATTGCTTGATGATCTGGTCGGCAGGGATCGATGGTGCGGAAAGATCCATTCGCCCGAAACCGGAGTCGAGCGGCATGGGAGTAAAGCTGTCCTTGCTTTGTGCCGAGGCGCCAAATGCTAGGCCAAGGGCCAGAATCGTAGTCGTCAAAATTCGATTCCGGACCCGATTTCTCCACCAATTCCGCACTGCCTGAACCTCCCTGCACCAAATTAAACAACAAGCTCCCTATGGAATGTTACAAATATCCAGCGCCGCGGCAGCAGAATGTTCATAACGCCGAAGTTCTGTCAGGGGAATTGCGGCGGGCAGCCGGGAATTCCCAAGCTTCCACCCCTGCAACTTTAGACGCATGTACAGCCAGTGCGGGAGGGGGGAGAATTTACACTCGGGCAGAGTGTCTCAGGCAGGCA